>NZ_NHPG01000020.1:0-21752 GCF_002252965.1 Halorubrum sp. Ea1 | reverse complement strand
AGTTCGTCGTGACCGACGAATCGGACCTCCCAGAGATCACGGACCTGGTTGACCGAGTACGAGAAGCGACGGCGACGACTGTCGCCGATGATGACGTCCTGTTAATGCCGGAGGGCATGACGCGCGAGCAACTCGACGGGACGCGAAGCGAGGTCGCCGAGCTGGCGATGGAGTACGGCTACCGGTACACGCCGCGACTGCACGTGGACCTATGGAACGACGCACCGGGAACATGAGCGTCGCCCAGAAACAGCCTGGTCGAGATCGTGTGGTGCCGGGAGTGCGGTGTGGCGAACTGACGGGTAATCGATTCGACGAAACTGAGCAATCATGAGCAACAAAAGCGCGGTCATTCTGGTGTCCGGCGGGATGGATAGTGCGACTGCTGTCTACGAAGCGATGGAGCAAGGGTACGAGCCGTACTTCCTCCATACGTCGTACGGACAGCGCACCGAAGACAAGGAGTACGAGTGCGCACAGGCGCTCGCTGAGGAGGTTGACGCGGCTGACTTTCTCCATATCGAGACGGGGCATCTCTCGCAGATCGGGGCATCGAGTCTGACGGACGAAGAGATGGATGTGGCTGACGCGGATATGGAGAGTGACGAGATTCCGACGTCGTACGTGCCGTTCCGGAACGCGAACCTGTTGTCGATGGCGACGTCGTACGCGGAGGCGACTGATTCAGAGGCACTGTTCATTGGGGCGCACTCGGAGGACTTCTCCGGGTATCCGGACTGTCGGCCGGCCTTTTTCGACGCCTTTCAGCAGGTGATCGATGTCGGGACAAAACCGGAGACGGAGATTGAGCTGAAAGCGCCGTTCGTTGAGTGGTCGAAAACAGAGATCGCCGAGCGGGGATTGGAGCTCGGCGTGCCGTACGAGATGACGTGGTCGTGTTACCGCGATGAGGAGCCGGCGTGTGGAACGTGTGATGCGTGTGCGTTCCGGCTTGAGGCGTTCCGGAATGCTGGGTCACGCGATCCCATCGAGTATGCTGAGCGGCCGGAGTTTTCGTAACTCGTCGGTCGTTCGCGTCCCACTTTCGTAGTGATGCTGTGTTGTAGCGGCCTGTTGGTGGCTCTGATAAAATTGACAGACAGCACGGGCGGATAGGCGTAGAGAGTAAAGAATGGCCACTGATAGACACCGTCATGTTTCTCGACAATTCCTAAAAACCATGTGTAAATTGAGATCCCGGTGTCTTCCCCTCCACAATCCCCGTATCATGTGACAGCTATGGGATCACAACACCAGCTTGATCTCAACACCTATCTACAGATCATCTATTTTTCTATCTCACGGCTATAAGTCGGTTTGCTTGACAATTGGATTGGTGTCCACAGATCCCGCAGTTAGGGCTCTAGTTCCTCAATTGGATCATTCATCTGACTCCGTAGAACTTCCCTTGCCTCGTCATATACTGAATTAAGCTCGTCCCAATCTATCTTTCTGGGTTCGCGCCCATCAGAGAGCGCTTTGTCTTGGATCGACATAACCCCTGAGCGTAACTCGGAAAGAGTTTTATTCATCTGTTCTCGTTCAATCTCATCCAAAAAGATCGATGCCTGAGATAAGGCTCGTTCATATTCCTCAAGAGAGGAAATCACCTCGTCATGATAATCGGCTCTGGTAACAGATTCGCTATTCTTTTTATAATAATTTTCAAGAACTCGATAGCAGCGATCAAGTGTAGAGTGGAGATTAGTTAGCGTTTCAACCTTGCGTCCTGCGTAAAACTCTGCCACTTGGCGTTCCGTTTCAACTCTCTGTTGCTTTTTTGTGGTATATATCTGAGTAATGGCGGTGATCGTAGACCCTGCGACCCCACCAACGAATGCGCTAAGAACCACTTCAGAGACCATACACTCTGTTCCTCACACAATATGTTAATTCACCGATGGCAAGTAGGAGCCAGTGAAGTCTGGTACTGAGTTGCTTATCAGGTCTGTAACCAGAAAACTGCCGGACTTCAGCACACATGCGCTACGACAACTTATGATTACTAGCTCTGTCTCCGCCTCACAAATAAGGCCGTAACCTGTGCTCTCAATATGAGTATTGGTGCTATAGATGACAGACTTCGAGAAACTCACTAATTCAGTGACTGTGTCCGGATTCTCAATACGTAGTGTTAGGACCGGCTAGCAATTCAGATATCGAACTTACGCACGACCCGTTCCGTTGGGCGATCATCACTCACCCGCCAGAATCCCTGTGGCCAGAATGACTCTTCGTAGCCGAGCAACCGGTTGACTGTCTCTGGCTCCACATCAATAGAGTCGTCATAGTTCTCCACGACGTAGATGTCGAGTGCTGGGCCACCATCCCAATATTTGTCGCGGACGTATTCTGTGTGGGCCATCGGTCCCACTCGCCCAGTCGCAGTGTATCGGCTCTTCGAGTTGCGGTAGATCAAGAGCGGGTCGTTGCGCTCTATCCGTTGGTAATTTCGAAGGTTGCGCTCCCAAGAACCCTGTTCGGGATCAGTCCGGACTCCCCAAACGCGGGCACGTTCGGGAAATGATGCGGGCCGGTCGTCCCAGTCTGACAGGTCGATCGGTTCAATAAGTGTCCGCTGGAAAGACGGTTCGTCTACTGGCACGAGCCACAAGTTCATGCGCCTCTCATGACGCTGTAGTAACTAAGTCGGTGGGGGATAGCGTTACTTTACCATTCGAACCGTGCTAAAATGTCCATTCAGTAACTTCAGACTGTTCCTAACGAAGAACCGGGAGCATTAATGAGAGACCGGGGAAACTGCTTCCTGTGCCGGTTTTGAAAGAATATGCTGATTCCAACGAGAAGGACGGTTACTACGTTCATGCGTACGTCTATGGGATGGGTCATCCGCTTCCCTTACAGACGCCAGAGGTAACTGAGAAGATCTACCGGGAACTCGGCTATAAACCATTGAAACCCGGTGATGATGGTGGTGTTAACGTCCCGAAACATCTGACATGGACACTATATGAGGTTGGACTACACTGGACCGGAAAATCCGGGCCACAAGAGGATGCTTCGGAGCTTAATTTCGATGATTTTCGTGACGCGGCAGGACCCACTCTCTCAGAAACAGATATTAAAACAATCCGAGACTTTACTGAGGATTACAGCGGTCAGTACTCATCTCATATCAAAGAGCTTCGTGGTGAGTTCACCGAAGACCCCACTGTTGAGTCTGACGGTGAGGCCACACCCTCACTCAAGGAACTAATACAGGAAGAGTCGGCAGCCGTTAGTTTCAACGATGAAGTAGAGCTATTATTAGAGGACTGGCAGCCAGACCGCGTCAAACCTGACGATTATGAGCCAGAGGAGGCAGAGGGATTCTTAACCCAGTTTTACACCACCCGATCCGAATATCGGAAGGGACTAGATTTCATCCCAGAATTGAACACAAAGTTCGAGGAGTACAGTAACCACTCTTGGGAAGTGGACTCAGTCAAAGGAGTGAAATTCGACACAGAGAGTGATAGTCGAGGACTAAAACTTGTCTTTCAACCGAATAGTGACTCCAAAATAAATGAATGGGTTGTTATAGATTACCGGGGAACGAATGATGCCCGAGATTTCAGGATTGCTGCTGGTATCAGCAGCCGAAGCTACTCGTTCAATATCTCGGATAACTACATCAGTGACTTTGAGATCACCGTTACGCACGAACACGTTGGAAAATTCGATCTGCCACCCGACGATTTCTGGGGATACGAAGTAGAGAACCAGGATCCGAACGAAATCATGCATACCTTGCTCTCAGACTGCAGCCATCTGATCCCGATTATTGCTGACTTCTTCGACGGAATCCCATCCTACCGTCTTGAATCAACTGACCCAGCTAACCACTCAATTTACCTTCCCTGATATATCTCAATGTCGCCGTATTTCTGTTGTTAGCTACGACTCGTTGAAACAGTTCACAGCAGGTCCGGCTCAGGGATGCGAGTCTCGCCAAATGATCCAATTTTAGGAGTAAAACACGACTGGGCGACGGTCACCACCGTGCTCCTCCTTGGGAAGGTGTTCGGCGAAGTCGTCTGGGGTGTCATCGCCAAGGAGTTGGTTGAGGACATCGATGGCAGAGGCGGGGAGCGTGGCTTGGACCTCGGTGTGCCGTACGAAATCACGTGATCGTGTTTCCAAGACGAGGAACCGGCGGGCGGGACGTGTGATACATGTCCGTTCCGGAATGCTGGGTCACGCGATCCCATCGAGTATGCTGAGCGGCCGGAGTTTTCGTGATGCGCTTGTTTAAACGGAGGAGGAGGTACTGAGCCGACCTGCTGCGCTCAGGATTCGTCGCTGACGGTACCGGTACACTTCTTCTTATTGTTGAGTTATCTCGCAACTCCGTTCAGAGCACGGATGAGCGTTACTACGGCATCGAACCCTTCTGATCGTAATTATAGGAGATACGACAGGAGTGAATATATGTGTGGTACCTCGTGAATCGTTCAGGGAAGACGTGACAGTGTCCCTGACCAGTATTTATTCTGTAGATGGCCGGATATTACTGATCTCTTTTTCGATTTCTTCGAGAATACCTACGCGATCTTTCATTATGTTCTTGGATGGGTGAAAATCAAAAGAGAATTGATCAGAAACCTCGGCAAACGCCTCCATGATCGGTATTTGGGTTTCAGCTGCTTTTGCTGCGCTCTCCCACCCCTCACCGAAGCCATGCGTCACTTCCCACTCATCAACCCTGGGTGAACTAGTGGCGTTTATATAATGAGAAATCTCGACTCCATCAGTAAATAACCCAGACAGAGGCTCAAGTTCTATATTGATAGTGGTGCTTCCATACCCACCATTCTTTCCTTCTGACCGGGAAATCTCTACTTCGACCGATCTTTCGAGTTCGTCCTCAATAGCATCAGTAAGAATCTCGGCATCATCTTTGCTCCCGCCGATTTGAGAACGGAGGTGCTCAATTACACGATCGTCGATATCACCGCGTCCGTCCAAATACGCAAGTAATTTATCCCGTTCTAGATTGGACATCGATGCTAATTTCGAGGGGTCCAACTCAGGAATATCCTCGTTGTCCTCCGCCACTCCTTGCTGATTCGTGTATATCAGGCCTGCCACACGGAGGGGTTTGACAACGCCCCAGGGTAATTCGTCTTCATGTTCATAGCCGAGTTTGAGAATGAAGTCCGCGGCTTCAGTGTCAACTTGGTAGGTCATATTGCCGACCTCAGATGGTCGAGCATTGATATAGTATCCCTGCTTGTTGACATACGTCTTGAAAGTCGGCACAGTACGACACAGTAGCTAACCGTATTTGAACAGTCGGTTCCAATACCTCTCGACTCGGTCTGTTAGAGTCGGAATTAAATAGAATCTCACAATATA
Source organism: Halorubrum sp. Ea1 (assembly GCF_002252965.1). Taxonomy (NCBI): domain Archaea; kingdom Methanobacteriati; phylum Methanobacteriota; class Halobacteria; order Halobacteriales; family Haloferacaceae; genus Halorubrum; species Halorubrum sp. Ea1. The sequence continues at coordinate 16,394 of NZ_NHPG01000020.1, read as the reverse complement.
ACCACAAACACTTATCCGATACTTGTCGGTACTCATACCAGTACTAATGACTCAGTTTGGGCCCCGCCACGAGAAACTCCTCGACGCATGGGCAACCACTATTGAGACAAATGGGCGGGGAAATGGCTTCGACTTTACATCGCCAACCCGGACCAACGTGCTTGAACAGAAAATAGAGGCCTTTCTTGACTCGCCGTCTGAAGACGAGTTTCGGGATGTGTGGCAGAGCGAGCTGATCCGGGGTGCAGCGTTTGGTGGATCAAATGCGGTCCTGAATAATTGGAATCAGCCGATAGATGCGTTGGCTGAGTTCATTCGAGAAATTAGGGATGCCACCTCATATGATCCAAGTTGGGAACGACAGATTCCGGAATACGTTATCCCAGCAGTGCGTGAATTTTACGGCAGATGTGATCCTGAGACGAGACCGATCCTTAGCTCAGCTGCGCAACGAGGATTGTCCACGTTCGGATTTGGGACGGTCGAATCCTTTTCCGATGCAGCGGGGGCACTGAGGGATTTTCAGGAGCAGTACTGCGATCACATTGGCCATGTGACTGCGGGAACCGAGCACGAAGTGGCACTTTCTGATGAGATCGAGCAGTTCCTCCATCTTGTGTCTACGTCCGACGAGGCAGAGCTCCGCAAAACACTCGACATGGCTGCGCCGACGTATGAGACGTTTGCCGGATGGGACGCCCTCCAAACTCACGGCAACCCTATCGAACTTCACGGTCTTTCCACCGTACTCGATTCCTTTTCGGCGGCCTCGAATAGTGCGGCATACGAACGGGATACGGCGCTTGAACAGTGGGGCGATGATCACTGGGAGACGTGGAAAGACGAATATTGCGCATACGTTTTCGGCGAGGTCCTGTCGAAATGCGATCTAACCGAACTACAGGCCGCCGATGTAGAACCGTTCTTGGACGACCTGTCGGTCGCCGAGCCGCTTTCTAATGTTATTCCAATCTACCTGCTCGGCGGCCGGTGGCAGCCGTGGGACACCTTCCAACAGCTATCGACGACGAAACCGGACAAAGCCGCGACTGTGCTCTCAAATTTGCTGAATGAGGATGCTGGCCCACTGGTGGACCGGCTTGAATCGTTCAACGACTTGTACAGTGAACTCTCCGATTCGGGAAGCGAGCGGATGTCTGTTGCAACGATGTTACTGATGATCGTACACCCGGATCAGTACGTCATGTATCGGTACCAGATGTTCGATGATTTCTTTTCCGAATTTAGTGACTACAGTGTCCCATACGGGTTCAACCCTGGTGATTACGTACTAATGCTTGACGCGCTCCGGGGCGTGCAAGCCGATCTTGATACCACAACCGATCACGACGTCCGAATGTTGGACGTCCACTCTCTCCTGTGGCTCGTTCATCGAAAAGGTCCACCATGAGTACACTCTGAGGTGGCCTTGTTGAGATCCTCTACAAGGAATACATTCTGACCTCGTATCTACGCTGTTCGCACGTCAAGTAGATACAGCGGTACCCAGACCATCACTGCTGTCGAGCCGAGGATGGTCATCAATCCTGCCCAAAAGAACCAGACGATGAAATCCGCACCGAGTGGTTGGATGGAGGTGAATAGCGGAACGAGACTGACGAGTGCACATAGAATTCCGAGGGCCCAAGTAACGAACGCGAGGACGCCCGTTCCGTAGGAGAATCCGAGCGAGCCCACCCATTCTCGTCCTGCTTCAATTGTAGAACGGAGCCGCCGATTGGGGCGTCGACGACCATCGCCGGCCCATTGATAGAATGATCGTGTCTGATGCTCGATGTTGTCGTGTTCAGTTGCTAGCGCTGATAGCTGATTAGCGACTGTATCTGTGGTGTTTGCGGGACAATCATCCTGAATCCTGTCAAATACTGTCTGCGGTTCGTGCTCTACTTCAGGATTATCGTACAAATATCTGATAACTTCTCGTTTTGTCCCTTGATTTGGACCATCGTAGGCGTCTAGAAGCTCTTCTTTTGATCTCATCAAGAATCACCAGACTGCGAGGGGTCATGATGGCAATCACAGGCATAATTCCGGGTCGTGATTGCTGTCACAACGTGTATTTAGTATGAACTATCTTCTATTTATATATTTCTGTGGGCTGTGTAATGGATTGCCCATGTGTAGATCCAATCCCAAGCACTGTGTAAATTGTACTGATCCGGAATCACACGGTCCACTAGCTGATCGAGGCATGGCCGAGCCTCGAATAATTCTTGGAGGAATTGTTGGCCTCATTTTAGTTGGACCCTTGACTGCCGCAGCGATTGATATTCAGGCAGCGCTGGCATCGACGCCGACGATCACCCCCGTCGTAGCGACACTCCTTGCGCTACTAATTGTATTCGCACTTCTCGCTGCAGCTGTGGAGGGTGAATAATGGGGTTCATCAGGTCACCGATTGGGAAACAGCACGCCTTGGATTTGCTCCTCGTCGCAAGTATCGTAGCGGTACTCACCACGGTCCACGTACTCGTTCCATCGTCTCTCCAAGACCAACTGGCACTTCGACCGGCTGACCCGCAATGGTATACGCTACTTACAGCTGCGTACACACATGCCAGTTTCGACCACCTCCAAGCGAATCTCATAGGATACCTCTTGGCGGTGTGTTATGTGTACTGGCTGTGTCTGTATCTTGAGCGCCGCCAGTGGTTTTGGCAGACAGCACTTGGACTCCTAGTTATCACGCCGCTCGTTGTCAATAGCGCCAACGTGCTACTGTACGGTACATATCTCCCGGAGATTAGCGGTGTTACCCGTGGGTTTTCGGGTGTGGTCGCCGCATTCGTAGGATTCTTAGTTATTAGTTTTACAGCCGCGATTCGAGAAGCACATACGGCGCAGCTTGCCCAGGCTATCGGTGTCGGACTCATCTTGCTACTGCTGTTGCTTATCGATACTGTGTACGCGAAGACACTCCGTCCAATTGTTGCTGGGTTGGTGATCTTCGGAATTTGTGTCCAAGCTGCTTCTGTGCTGTATCAATGTGACTGGGACACATTAGTTCAGACACGTTCACGCGAGCAACTCCTGTTTCAAATTGCCGGGGGCGGTCTTATTGTGCTAGTGCTGGCTATCTTGACGCTTCAGATGTTCCCCGCAGAGCTCGTAGTCGACAATTCATTTGTGAATATCTTCGCTCACGGGATCGGATTCATCGCCGGATCTGTTATTTCAGCGGTGGTTTTGTCATTTGACTGGTGACTAACACAATCTGAAGCTTGTGACATTCACTTCTCACAGATAGAATTGTGGGAGCGTGAAAATTTTGGGATTATTTCAGTTCATGATAATCTGTACCTCACATTTTTAAACTATATGTTTGACAACTGAATTGGTGTATTCAAAATAGTGAAAGACCATGCTCCATGGGTAAGTGAGTTCAGCAACGAACTTGAGAATCTTAAGGCTAGTCGTGCTACAACGTTAGAAATAATCGGTCGGTCGGAATCTGAGCGTGACTGGCAAGACCTACTCGCATACTTTCTTGATCCCAGTAAACCCCATAATATGGGCACAACTGTACTTGAAGCATTTGTTGACGTGATAGCTGCTCACTCTGAAACAAGTGTATCTGGTCTAACTAACGACCTCGACACTGTGACCGTTGAGACCGAGGTTTCGACTCCACCGAAGGGATTCGCTGACCTCCTCATATGGGCTCAAGGAGACTGGTTCATTTGTATCGAGATGAAAGTCGATGCGGGCGAGACTGACAATCAGACCGAACGGTACGCCAAGGCACCAAGGCTCGGGAGCCTTGTAAAGGATACTCACGAGGCTCAAGGTGGAGAGAGCCAGTACGTCTACCTCGCTCCTGATGACGCATCGCCACCTAAACAAACGGACAAGTTTGTAGAAGTACCCTGGCGTGATGTTGTCTCGAATATTGAGGCACAACTGACAGTCGATGACGAGAAGTCACGGAGCCGAACTCAACTGTCCGAGTTCCTACTGACCATCAAAAAACACCTCACCATGGACGAATACAACACAATCTCTGAAGAAGCACAGCTGTATGCCGAGTACAAGTCCGAGATAAAAAACATACGAAAAGAATATGAGAATGAACTCAACCGATTGAAAGATATGATGCAAGAGGCTTTAGAGAATGAATTTCAGGCTGCTGAGTGGCAAACCAATCATAGAGGTGGCCGCACTCATTGGATCCAACTATACAAATCGGCGTGGCATAACAATGCGTTCCATATTGAGTATGAACCTCATTTCAAACTGAGCAAAAATCCACCAGAGATCCGCATTGCCATCGATATTGAGAAGGGAGATAGGCAACTGAAAGCGAACGTTCTGAATGATTTTACCGACCACCTTGACGAGTCTGTAGTCGAAAAAGAAGGGTGGGTCATAACTGAGGAGATTAGGCGTTGTTTGACAAAATCTGTCCCCTTGGATGTTGATTCACCACGGACCAGTATTGAGGAGGTAGTTCAGTCCCTCCGGGCCTTCGACACAAAAGTAGGCCATCATATTGATGACGCCGTGAAGGCGAACACACCTAATAAATAAAACAATCGCTCACCCGGTAGTGTCTAACTTCCTACTCCTCCGTTGGAGCCGGCTTAGAACTCTCTACACAACAATCGAATCGATTGGTTAGCAACCGGATTCCGATACCTTCTGTAGATTTAATAGAGTCAAGAGGCCAGACGCAGACTACGTGTCGGTCCCCGCGTAGCATAGAACCGCGGTAGCGACGACATCATCACGTGATTGAGTAGGCGACGCAGGATGTTCGGTAACGGCGTCGACGAGGGCTGGGTCGACGCGGATCGTTACACTTGGTGTCTGATTGTCTTTGTCGAGTCCGACAAGATCCCCAAGGAGTTCTCCGTAGGCCGTGGTTTTGAACGAATCAAGATCAGTAAACTCATCGGAATCTGCAACTACGCTAGCTAAGGCCTGATCCACTATCGACGAGTGTGAGGAGACACTAGTCTCCGGTTCAGTCTCTATTCCACGAAGTCGGTCACCAAGGTATGCTGTCGTCGCGTCGGTAGCAACATCAGCGATGGTCATCGGACCTTCGTCAGTCTCTGCTATGAGGTGAGTAGCAAGTGACGTTGTTAGCGGATCTAACACGACGGGGAATCTCTGATTATCTTCCTGGTCAGGCGATGTAGTGGGGGATTCTGGTGCGGGTTGAGTTTCGGTTGTTTCTGTTTCCGGCTTCGAATCCGACGACACGGATGGAGCATCAGGAGAATCCACATCCTCATCACTGTCTGCCGGCGTAGTAGCGTCCGAATCATCAGACTCAGCGGTTGAACGAGCTGAATCAGATTGTGATGTATTGTGATCGGCATCACCAGCGCTATCGGTATTTTCATCATCAGGTGACTCGGTTTCGTCTGCCGATGTCGCTGGCTGCTGACTACGCCGTACGATTTCTTTGAGATCTCCTTTTGAGAGCTCCCCGGATTGTATTGCGGACACAACCCAGTCATCAAGTTGATTGAATGATGCGCCAGTGGTGCGAACAAGCCCTACGGATTCGGCAGGTGAGCCTTGCGAGTCGGATTTAGTATCGTCCTGATCGTCATCTGAGGTTGTCATGCTGGGTGAGTCTGATTTGCGGGCAGTTGCCGTCGAGGAGCCGGTATCGCTATCAGAGGCCTCTGTTGTGGTCGGTCCGGTATACGCCGTCTCCTGGGCCAGTACCTGTTTCACGTGCTCGATGTCAATGCCTTCAGCGGGAAGATCGACCGTTGGGGAACGTGATAGATCAGGCAAATCAATATCGGAAAAGAGATCTGTTTCAGTTAATGCACCGACGCTTTGCGTCGTGGCTTGTGTTGGGGTTCGACCGCCGTTGGGAGCCCACGGCGGTGCGCGCCACTGTCCATTCGCGTACAGCGTGTACTCGCCAGCATCCGATGGTGACCAAACGTTACTATCGAGATAATTGAATTGGTTACCAGCCCCGCGATGCGTATGCGTGATAACGGTGTGCTGTGGGTTAGCCGACTCATGTACCGATTCTAGCGCGTCGTATTCCGGATGGTTCACGATGCGGAAGTCATGAACGGTACACTGTCCGCTCCGAATCGGAGATTGACCGGACCCAATCAGCTGTACGACACACGCGTCTGGCTGATCCCGTAACACGCCATATAGCCGGCCAGAACTACGTTCACTCGGAACATCTGGGCCGGCAATCGTGATTATCCCGCGTCCTAAGGCCTCATCGGTATGCGAAAACTCCGGGACAGGTTGGACAGTGTCTGCCTCGTATCCCAATCGCTCATACAGCTTTGCGGCCTGCCCAACGACGCGTACTCGGACTCCAAGTTCAAATCGCTCAATCAACGCGCCCAATAGATACGCAACGTGAACACCCACAATACCGCTTGTCGTGACGAGTGTCTGCATTCCACTATGTGCTTGCTGTAGCGCAATACCAAGCCCCTCAGACAACTCTGAAGAGAAGTTGCTGCTCGTCGCCACGGTGAGAAACAGAACATCTACGTCTTGAATCGACTCAAGTGGGAGTCCCGGATATCCGCCTGCCCGAGTGAGTGTAAAATCACCCGTCGCAAGAATATACCCGGTGTCGACACCCTGATCCTTCTCAAATCGGAATAGGTACCCCACTGCCCCTGGGACGTGGCCGGCAGGAACCGGATGAAACGCTACTTCGGCTCCGATCGACGTCCACTCGTCGACCGGTTCGATCGCCGCTACCATCGAATCATCCGCCTCAACGCCTGTCTGTTGTGTGGCGATATCGAACACGTCGCCGATGATTTTCGCCGTTGCTGGCGAGGTGTATACTGACGTGTCGGGGTCTACACACTGATTGAGAGACTGGTAATGATCCGAGTGCGCGTGAGTGAGACAGACAGCGTCAATTGTTTCGCCAGGGTTCAGTATCCGATCAAGCTCAAGTTCTGTACCGGCGTCGACTAAGATGGTTGTCGGACTATCGGTGTTCGCAGATTGAAATCGCAAGAGGAAGGACTCATTTCCCCCGCGCGGGTTCGCATGATGATAAGAGAGATTCACCTGAACTTCTACTCTATTCGCAGGTCATAATGATGTGTCGGTTTACATATGATCCCATAGATGGTTATTCATCGCAACAAGAGGGATTCCAAGGGCAATTTCATCGAACAAACGCCGTCTACGAGCAATCTAAAGCGTAGAAATTCCCGCTGTGAAGAGTAGAACAAGTCACTCTACACTCCACTGCGATCACGACGGTAGAGTCGCCGCAGTCGTCCACTTTCACTCCGGTTACTCGACTTTTATATAGCCACGCTAACATCTACTGATAGTGCCTAGAACACGTATCCTCCACATCAGTGACACCCATCTGGGGAAGCGACAGTATGGATCGGATATTCGACGTGAGGACTTTGCAAAAGCGTTCGAGCAGGCAATCGAGGTTGCGGTCGAGCGTGACGTTGATGCCGTGATTCATACGGGCGACTTGTTCGACGATCCGGTTCCGTCGCTCCCGACGGTGATGCGAGCTGCTGATGCGTTGAAACCGCTTGAAGAACACGGGATTCCGTTTTACGGGATCGTGGGGAATCACGAACGGAAAAACGACGAACAGTGGCTTGATCTCCTCCGGCGGACGAGCGCTGCTGCTCGCCTCGGCAAAGAGCCGACGATGGTCGGTGAGGTTGCGCTGTACGGGATCGACGCGGTGCGGCCGAGCGTGTGGGACAATATCGACTTAGAACTCGAGGAACCGCCTGCAGAGGCAGCGTGGACGATCCTGTGTATGCACGAACTCCTCACGCCGCTTGTTCACGGAATGGGGCGTGTCTACCCAGCTTCCGAGGTTATTGACCGAGCCGGGATCGATCTTGATGGGCTTGCGCTGGGCGACCTCCACCAGCCGGCGAGTTCGGTCGTGGACGGGACTGATGTCTGGTACGCGAGTGCGACAGAGCGTGGCGGGAAAGACCAGGAAGAGACGGGCGTCGTACAGCTGCTCGATATCGATAACAGCGGGATTCACCGTCGACAGATTGAGTTGGAGACGCGACCGTTCGCGGTGTTTGAAATCGCATTCGGTGAGGATGACGGGGCGACCCACGCCCGTGACGTGCTTGAGAGACACGACCTCGAGGGGGCTGTGGCGAAGATCGAGTTGAGTGGTGAGCGGGCCGCGGTCACTGCCAACGAGGTGACGCAGATGGCACGCGAAGCCGGTGCTGCTGTCGTGAGCGTCGACGACAATCGTGGGCGCGTCGATCTTGATGTCGAGTCAATCGAGGCCATATCGCTACAGGGACTTGACAGGGCCATCGAGGAGAAACTCGCGGATGAGGACTTTTCCACGGTTGCGCTCGACGTCGATCAGCAGGTTCGGAAAGCGGATGAACTCGACACGAACATGAATCGTGTCGCGGACACCTTCGCTGAGTCGCTCCGTGATGCCCAGCGCGAAGCGTTTGACGATGCCGGACCGGAAGAGACGCCGGAGGGCGTCGAATCGATGGAGGTTGACGAATGAAAGTCACTGATCTCCACCTACAGAACATCCGGAGCTACGAGGACGAGTCGATCGCTTTCCCCGAGGGAACGATGCTCGTCCATGGGGAGAACGGTGCCGGGAAGACGACACTGCTCATGGGGGTTTTCGGCGGACTCTTCCTCTCGAATATCCGGAATGTCGGGTCGAACGATTTCAATCTCGACGATATCGTCAGGCGAGGTACGAGAGAGGGCGAAATCGTGTTGACATTCGAGGTGGCAGAGACACCGTACACCGTCACGTGGTCGATCGATACGGAGGGACAAAACAGCGCAGAGCTTGACTCGCCCGCACTCTCGGAGCCCATCTCAGGGATTCGTGATGTCAGCTCTGAAGTCGTCGATGTGGTCGGGATGGACGAGGACAGTTTCTCCCGGTCGGTGTACGTACAGCAGGGCGAGGTCGATAGCCTGTTTGACGACGACGCTCGGGCAGAACTCATCGATGACCTGCTCGGACTCGATCGGATCGATCGCTATGAACTCCGGGCAAAGGGTGCTCGTCGTGCGATGGGTCGCATTGCGAGTGAAAATGAGCAATCCGCTGAGAACCATCGTGAGACCATTGACGAGCAGTTTGATCATGATGTAGAGGGCTACGAGGCCGTCATCGCCGACAAAGAGGCGGAGATCTCGGATCAACAGGCAGAAATCGAGGAGATAGAGGAGTTCCTGCAGGAGCTCCGAGACGCGAAAGAGGACGTCGAGCAGCGCCTTGAAAATCACGACGAGTTACAGACCGAGCTTGAAGAGGCCGAAGGGGAGCGCGAGGAGCTCATCGAAGAGCGAGCAGCGAAACAACGTGAAATCGAGGACGCCGAGACGGCAATTGCGGAGGCCGAAACGGAGATCGACACGCTCCACGATGATATCGACGAGAAGCAAGAGGCACTCAACCAGCTCGATGACCCATCGACAACAGACCCGATAGATACCGATCTGTCGACGGAAGAGAGCGCTGAAGAAGCGTTGAGTGCCGCACAGGAAGCGGTCGAAGCGGCACAGATCGAGCAAACAGATAGAGAAGGAACCCTCGATCAGGCCGAGACAGAGCGAGATAGACTCATCGACGAACGTGATACGTTACGTGAAGAAGCAGAAGAGCTCGAAGCGGACCTCGATCACCTGCTCGAAGAGAAGGAGAGCGTAGCAGATGATGTCGAGGCTGCGGAGGAAGACGTTGCGACCGCTGTCGAGAAGCGAGACGCTGTAACCACCGAGTTCCTCCCAGACGAGTCCTGTCCGGACACAATTACTGACGAGACGCGAGAGACTGTCGACGCACGCATTGAAGCGTTGACAACAGAGAAAAATGAACTGTCAGAGGAGCGTGCAGCGACAGAGGCGTCTCTCGAGGCAGCCGAATCAACACGTGAAGAGGCGCAAGCAGCCGTCACGGACGCACGTGACGAGATAGACCAGTTGTCGGACGACCTCGCGGAGGTGGAGTCGGAACTCGAAGCCGCTCGTGAGGCGAAAACGGAGGCAGAAGATCAATTCGAGGATGATCTTGAGACTCTCGATGCCGACCTCGATACCGTTGATTTGAGCGTATCCGGCGACACGCTACAGAGCCTCATCGACGAACGGATCCCGGAAACGAAGGGAGAGTTACAGGATGCAATCGAGACGGCGAACACGACGGTCACGGAACTCGAGGCCCGTCAAACGACGCTTGAGGAGGACCGCGAGGAGCTACAGGCACTCGATGGAGTAGCGACGTGCCCGAAGTGTGGCCAAGACGTCGATCCGTCTCACGTTGAGTCCGAACTCGCGGACATCGACGCCGAACTCACTGAGGTAGAAGCCGAACTTGCCGAGGCGAGAGAAGAACGCGATGCGCTTGTCGACCGGCGAGACGCTCTCGACGAGTGTCGTGAAGAGGCGATCGAACTTCGGGGCTTCCGTGACGATACGGTTGACGTGAAAGCTGAGCGCGTGAGTACGCTCGAAGACGAGCGTGAGTCGTTACAGGACGATCATTCCGAGGCAGAGTCCGAGCTCGCCGACGCTGAGGCCAAGCTCGAATCTGCGGAGTCAGAGGTCGACGACCTCGAACACACGATCGCTGACCTCGAATCGGATATTGAGTCGCTCGAAGCGGAGATTGAGGACGGCAAAGAGGTCGTGGCGGCCTTCGAAACCGTTGAGCAACGTCGACAGGAGCGGGATGACCTTGCGGACGAGCTCGCTGATCTCGAAGCTGAACAAGAAGAGCTCGAAGCCGAAATCGCTGACGCGAACGCAGACCTCGACGAATACGACGAGCAGATTGAAGCCCAACGCGACGCAGTTGCTGAGGCCGACGCAGCCCTCGAAGACGCTCAGCAAGCAGTTGACACCGCGACGGAACAGCGCGAGCTCGTTGCCGACGTGGTTGACGCATACGAAGCGATCGCCGAGTTGGAGACCACAATCAAAGGCCACCAGAAGGATATCGGGCACGCACAGGACACGATCGAGACCCTCAACGGGCAGATTGCTGACGTTGAGGAGGAGACCGATGCGCTCAGCGATGAACTCGGATCGATCGACGTCGAAGCACAGCGAGAACAGTTGGAAACGGCGACGCAGAAGATCGAGGACCGCGAGGCCACGCTTGAGGAACTGAACGCGGAACGAGACTCGCTCAAGGAAGCGCGGACAGTGCTTGTAAACGACCTTGAGAATCTAGAGTACTTCCGCGACCAGCTCGCACTCGAGGAGGAAAAACGCAAGTGGGCCGAGGAGCGGTCTGACGAGTTCGATCGCATGATGGCGGTGTATCGGAGTACGAAGGCGGACCTCCGCGAGCAGTACCTCGCCTACATCAACCAATACACGAACGACATCTTCAGCGACATCTACAAGAACAGTAGCTACCAGCAGGTGCGCATCCTTGAGGAGGGGCCCGACGGGACGCCATACGCGATTCAATTGCTTCGTGACGACGGGACGCTCGAACACCCGAGTAACGCCAGCGGCGGGGAACGTGCCATCGTCAACCTCGCGCTCCGAGCCGGCATCTACAAACTCATCGCCGAGATGCGCGAGGGCGACAGCGGTCGCCTCCCGCCGTTCATCCTCGATGAGCCGACGACGTTCCTCGATAAGGGCCACATCGGGCGTCTCGAACAGATGCTTGACAGCATCTCTGAGTGGGACGTCCCGCAAGTGATCGTTGTCTCCCATGACGAGCGACTTATTCAGGGGGCAGAACACGAGATCGAAGTCTCGATCGACGAAGACACGAACGCCAGTAGAGTTGACGTACATCGAGGTGGACGCATCCTAGGTGACGAGTAAATGGACGAACGCGCTTTCGACGTGGTGCGACAGCTCGCCGAACGAGTCGACGCTGGCATCCCACGCGAGGTGGACGATCAGGCCGCACACGCCCGCGACCTGTTCAGCCTCCTCACCCATGACGGGGGAACAGTCGAACCGATCGGCGAGCCGGAGTACTTCAAAACGCGCAAGGCGGAACTCGGAACGTGGACTGATGACCCGTGGACCGAGCCGACGTACGGTGTCGATGCCAGTACGACCCGGCCGTTGGAATACAACAACGGACTCGTCGTCGACACGGCACACGCAAAACTCGGGGTGAGCGGCGCTGACAGCGATCGAAGTGCCGAGCGCCGAGGGACAGTGGTCACTGGGGTGTACCTCGAAGACGACGATGTGACGCTCCACCACGAACAGACTGAACGTGGGAGTGTCGAAGGCGAAATCATTCGCATCCCCGAGATGCGTCAACGGGCGAACGTCACCTCGATTCTCACGTCCGTCGTACAGCGGCTCGCAGAGGGGAAACACGCACGGCGGTGTCTCGACGTGGTCGACGGGCCACTGTTCCTCGACGGCTCTGTGTACCCGCTCAGCGTCATCTATTGGACGCTGCTCGATCGTGCCGGGCAAGGCGCACCAATCGGCAACTGGGATCTTCCCACTGACGTCATCGAGAACTACGTCGCAGTCGTCGATGCGTGTTTTGAACGCGATATTCCTGTGTTGGGCGTCGTGAAGACCTCCTCTATGGGTGAGCTCACAGATTCACTCAGAACGAAGATCACACAACACGATCTCCGAGGCCCCCACGGGACGCTTCACGATGTTCCGTGGCTCCGCGACCACCAGTTCATCGGGGAAGTGCTCCGTGATGACAGTCTTGACCACCTCACGTACACCTCCTGGTTCGTCCAAACAGACGTCGAACTCCGAGGCAACTCGTTCGACCTGCTGACAGCCGTGTCCGATGAACTCAGCCATGGACAGCCAGACGCGTACCGGCGTGCGTTCGCGTACGTTCGGACGCCGAAAACGGGGAACGTGTTCCGAATCGAGACGCCAGCACTGTTCCTCACTAATGACGAGCGCCGAGAACAGATCCTCCTGAAAGCGCTCAAAGAGATCGCCCGCCAGAGCGACGTGCCGCGAGCCGTCGCGCGCGCCGACCGCATCGCACGCATCAGTCCTGACAACCGCGAAACGATCCGCGGTGCGCTCCAAACGGTCGAGTCTGCTTTCGACTACAACCGCGACGGCCGTTGGAGCCATCTCGAAGATTCCCGAAGCTATGAGTGACAACATCGACGACATCCTCGACAACGACCCGGTCGCAGACGACTCCGAAGAGTCAGAACAGACACCAACCGACGAAGCAGGCACGACGGACACCGAGCCTGACGGTACTGAAGTACCGGAGCGAACCGTCCCGAGTGGCGTGTCCACTCCCGCTGATGACGAACTTGGCCACGTCCTCGCAAGTGAGGAGATCCACGTCAGCAGACGGGACTACCAGGTGAACGCGTTCATTCGAACGGGCGCGAGAGAGGGCATCCGCCTTGGTGATTACGTACAGATTCCGTACCCGGACGAGGGGAGCGAGCTGTTCGCAGTAACCGATTCGCTGCGCTACGAGCCGTACACCGATCTCGACGACAAATCCGACGCTCACAATCAGATTAGCGCGCACGTTGAACTCGACGAATCGGAGTATGTACAAGTCGCAGAGTTGGAGCCGCTAGCAATTCTCAAGAACGTGGGGTCGGATGATATTGAGAGCGGCATAGTCAATCGGATTCCGAAACCGAACTCCCCAGCACGGCTTGCTCGTGACGAAGACTGCCTCCGAACCGGGCTGAACATTCCGGGCGAGGGAATCTTCACCGGCTGGCTCTCTGTCGGCGGCGAGCCGATGACCGTGAACAACGAGAACTTCCCATACTACCTCAGTAACCCTGGGATCGATCGGGAGACGGGAGAGGTTGAAGATGGTGAGCCCGCCGTGTTCAGACACGCTCTCGTTGCGGGCTCGACCGGGAAGGGGAAGACCCACTTCACGAAGAACGTGTTGCGACAGTTCGTCTCTGAGAAGCGCTATCCAATTCGTCACCACGATACAGGTGAAGAGGAACAGCGCCGGCTCAATCTCGTTATCATCGACCCCGAAAACGAGTACTGGGAGATGCGTGAGGACAACGACGCTGTCGTGAACGATGACGCGGTACAGCAGGAACTTCGCCGGCACAACATCAAACACGGCGGCGTCGATGACCTCAATGTATTCGTTCCGCAGGTTGCCGGCACGAATGCGCCATCAACAATGGAGAGCCGTGAGCTCTCGATCCCCTTCGAGATCGTTCGTGGCCGGCCGGAAATGCTGATGCCGTACACGCCGACCGAAGTAACACGCGGCGCAATTGAAGACTGCATCAACGCGTACTTCTCGTGTTTCGATTCGCAGGGTGGCTACCCTGACCGCTCCGTGGACCGTCCGAAGTACGTTGATTTCCTCGAGTTCCTCGACGAGCACGATTACGATGAGAGCCGGCTCCGCGAGGAGAACAACATTGCCGGGGGAACGTGGAGTGCAGTGAATCGGCGTGTCGACCGTGACACGTTCCGGCAGGTGTTCGATCAGGGAACTGCGTTCCTCCCGGACATCTCCGATACGGTGTTCCGCGAAGGGCAGGTGACGGTGATTCCAACGAGTCACCTCAACGGCGGGAAAGAGAGCCTCACCGTCCTGTCGATCCTCTCGTACATCATCGAGAACAAAATCGATGATTATCAGGTTGATCCGGCGGTTCGTGACACGCCGATGCTCGTCGCGGTTGACGAAGCGCACAATTACCTGGCGAGTGCGAGCAGCCTCCGTGAGGAGTATATTCTCCGACGGGCACGCGTCGCAGTCAAGCAGGGTCGAAAGTACAAACTCGGGCTGTGTCTCATCACACAGAACCCGGATGACGTTGACGACGACGTGATCAAGCAGATCAATACGAACATCTTCCTCGGCCTGAAAGCGGAGGTTGTCGATGACGTGCCCTCGGTCCCTTCCGAGTTCAAGAAAGATCTTCCGAACTTCGGCAAAGGACAAGCCGTCGTGAAAGCTCCGGATGTTGAAGCTGTTGAAGTGAAAGGCCTCCCGTACTGCGTCACCCGACACGGTAACTGACGATCCCGGTGTGTGGAACGTGCGATGCGTGTGCGTTCCTGCTCGGAGTATTTCGGAACGCCGGGTTGCGTGATCCGATCGCGTACCCGAACGGCCGGAATTTTCGTAACATCTTCGCCACTGCTGAATGGGTTAGAACTCGTCCTGTAATTTGTCCATCTTACATTGGACACAGAGGTCATCGAAAAAGCAGGAGATGTTATCGTACGGGCAGTCGCGGTCCTCGACGTTGACCGATTGGCGACGCTTTTCGTTTTTCCAAATCGACTCCCAGACGTCGATCTTCATGTCGGCTGAGCTGAAGACCACTTCTTGCTCTCGGTCGATGATTTTCGCGGTGGTGACCTCGTGTTGATGTTCTTTGACGAGTGTTATCGCCTCTGTGTAGGATGAACACGGGATCACTCGTGTATCGGCATGGTCATCAAGGAGTTTCACTCTGATTCGCCCATCATATTCCTCGGTGGGCTCTATGTGATTTGTCATGACACGGGAATTCTCAAACCCTACTCAAAAGCATTCGTGTCTGGTGTCTGGGTCCTTACCGGTCACCAGATCTGCTTGTCTAAGACCGGTAAACCGGCACACCACACCAGTATTTGATACAGCTACAGAGCGACCTTGCCCGAGTCAAATTAACCCTCAAAGTCTCTATTGAAATGCTTAAGAGCTGATTTGATCGGCGTGCGAGATACAGAGAGTACGGTCAGCAAGACAGCCAGAATTGGTGTATTTCTAATTATAGGTTGATGACACACACGATGAAGGTCTGAGTCGTTGGAGTCCAATTATATGACAGTCAGTGGTTGCTCAATTACGACCGAGTTTGTCGGCATATGAACGACGCGAACTGTAATCCTCTCTCCACTATTGAGTTCACATTCGGAACTAGCCAATCGGAATGTGACTGTTTCGCCTGCCTGCCATTGACCGTCTGCTTCACCAATCGGCCCACTCACTGAATTGTATGAGTTATCGAAAATATCGTCACCTCGAACATACTCGCTCGTGGGTACCGGGTCGCCTCCACTCGCTGGTAAGTTTACTAATCGGCCGGATTTCCCACAGGCTTCCCGTGCATTGACAGCGATTTCAAGGTTAGAAGCAGATAGAGTGTCCCCCGCGATGTGTGTGATACGAACTTTCCCGCCAGCATTCCCATCTTGTGTTACAAGTTCCCCGCTCGATTGACCAACAATAGGGGCGGGTTGAATGGCTTCGTCGGCAAATCCAAGCGCGAAGGCAGAAATCGTTGCGGCCAGTACCACTACAATAGCAACCATCAAAATGGTAGCTATGACTGATGAAACGGCTCGCAACGAAGAGACCATCCTTTTAAAATATTGAGCGACCGAGGCATTAGTAAATTCGTATTATTTCGGGGGGACGCTACATACGCGTCCTCGGCCTTGTTTAGACGCTC
>NZ_NHPG01000016.1:0-16516 GCF_002252965.1 Halorubrum sp. Ea1 | reverse complement strand
CGCTCACCGACGCGGAGCGGGTCACGCGTCGACGAACAGCCCGTCGACGACCGTCTCGATCAGCGCGTCCTCGACGCGCTCGTAGGCGGCGTCGCTGTCGGCGCCGATCGGCGCGTTCCGCGAGCGCGCGGTGAACACGAGCGAGACGAACAGCTCGTCGATCAGCTGCGGGTCGTCGTATCGGAACGCGTCGAGATCGGCCAATCGGCCGGCGAACGGCAGCCCCGAGTCGTACGCCGCCGACTCGATCCCCCCATCCTCGCCCTCGGCGTCGGCGATCCGGTCCTGTAGCTCGCGGAGCTCCCCGTCGACGATGAGCGAGGAGATGAGGGGGTTCGACCGCACCTCCGCGAGCGTGGTCTTCAGGAGGACCCGCACCTCCTCGCGGGGCGTGTCCACCGCCGCGACCGCCTCCGCGATCGACGCCTCCAACTCCTCGCGCTCCGCGACGAGCACCTCGACGTACAGCGCCTCCTTGGAGTCGTAGAAGCGGTAGAACGTGCTCGTACCGATGTCGACCGCCTCGGTCACGTCCTTGATCCGCGTGCGCTCGAATCCGAAGCGCTCGAACAGCTCTCGGCCCGCCGCCACGAGTTCCGCTCGAATGCGCTCGCGCTCCTCGTCGGAGAACCCGCTCATCGCTCGTCCTCGTGGCCGTGGACGCCGACCGATCTATGTGCGCTCATGTCCGTCGCTACGAATCCAAAAACAAAGACGTTATTGATTCGTAGGTTCACGATCAGACGTGAAACGCGCGGCTGCGACGCCCGGCCCGGTTCGACGCGATCGGCCGAAGCGGACTCGTGACCCCGGCTCGACGCCGGATCCGGGCCGCCCGGCCCCCGACGCGGGGCCGCGGGACGCCGCCGCGACGTTCGATTCAGCATGAGACGCAACACAGTTCTCGTCGTGATCGTGGTACTGGCGCTTGTAACGAGCGGGACGGCCGGGTTCGCCGTGGGGGCGACGCCGACCGGGGAGGCGAGCGCGGCGAGCCTCGACGCGGACGCGGCGGTCGCGACGCCGAGCGCCGGCGCCGCGACCGGCGGGACGACGCCCTTCCAGACGGGAGGCGGGCTCGTCCGAGGCTCGCCCGAGCTGAGCGTGACGACCCCGAGCGCGACCCTCACTCCAGGGCGGACGAACGAGCTCACCCTGCAGATATCGAACGACGGCGACATGGACCTCGGCACCGGCCAGACGCGCGAAATCGTCACCACCGCGCGAAACGTCCGCGTGACCGCCGACGCCGGCGGCACCCCCCTCGACGTCGAGACCGGCACCCTCGCGATCGGCTCGGTCACCGAGAACCGGCCGGGCGAGGCGACCGTCGCGGTGAACGTCCCCGAGGACGTCGAGCAGGGGAGTTACGAGCTCGACGTCGAGCTGGAGTACTCGTACACCTACCAGCAGTCCGGCGGCGTCACCATCGACCGCGAGGAGACCGTCGACGCCGAGGTCGACGTCCGCATCTCAGACGACGCCCGCTTCGAGGTCGTGAACGTCACGACCGACGCCCGGATCGGGGGCGAGGGAACCCTCGAAGCCGAGATCGAGAACGTCGGCGCCGACGTCGCCCGCGACGCGACCGTCGCCTTCGAGTCCGCGAGCGGCGGCCTCGCGTTCGGCGAACGCGCCAGCGACGCCGCCCGGATCGACGAGCTGGCGCCCGGCGAGACGACGACCGTGCGGTACGATGTCGGGTTCGCACCGGGCGCGCCCGTCCGCGAGTACGCGCTGAGCGGGACCGTCACGTTCGAAACGAGCCAGGGCCTCCAGCGCGTCGACGAGAGCGTCTCCGCCGGCGTGGTCCCCGGGCCCGAACAGCGCTTCTCGGTCACCGGCGTCGAGTCCGACCTGCACGTCGGCGAGGAGGGCGAGATCACCGGCACCGTGACGAACGAGGGGCCGGACGAGGCACGCAACGTGGTGATTCAGTTCGCCGAGCAGTCCCAGAACGTGATCCCCATCGAGCGCAGCGTCGCGGTCGGCACGCTGGCGCCGGGCGAGTCCGGCGAGTTCCGGCTCCCGGTCGAGATCGGCGAGGAGGCGAAGGCGATCGACCGGACGGCCGACATCGCGGTCCGGTACCGCAACGCCGAGTTCGAGACCCGCGCGTACCAGGACGTCGAGCTGCTCTACGAGGTGCAGCCGGAGCGGGACCAGTTCCTCGTGGAAGTCGACGACCGCGAGATCGAGGCGGGCGGACAGCGCGCCCTCGAGGTGACGCTGACGAACAACCTCGACGAGCCGGTCCGGGACGTCGAGGCGCGGCTGTTCGCCGACTCCCCCCTCGACAGCGGCAACGACGAGGGGTTCGTCTCCGAGCTCGCGCCCGGCGAGTCGACGACCCTCACCTTCGACCTGTCGGCGGCGGGCTCGGGCACGGCGAAGACGTACCCGATATCGTTCGACTTCCGCTACGACGACGCGGACGGTAACAGCCAACTGTCGGACACGACCCGGGTGCCGATAACCGTCGTGGAGGGCGAGGGCGGGTTCCCCGTGGGGCTCGGTCTCGTCGCCCTCGTCGCGGTGGTCGTGATCGGAGCCGGCGCGTACGTGCTCCAGAGGGAATAGATGGGTCGAGCGGGCCAGTGGGTCGAGGCGAACGTCGAGCGGCTCAACGAGCTGATCGTCACGCGACCGCGGGCCGTCGTCGCGCTGTTCCTCGTGGCGACGGCCGTCTTCGCCGGCGGGATGACCGCCGTCGAGACGCAGACCGACGCCACTGAGGGGTTCTCCGAGGACCTCCCGGAGCAGGAGGCGCTGGACGCGATCGAGACCGAGTTCGAGGACCCGTTCGCGACCGACGAGGAGACCACGCAGCTGATCCACGACGGGACGAACGTCCTCGACCGCGAGGAGCTGCTCACGATGCTCCGGCTGTTAGAGCGGCTCGACGAGCGGGAGGACCTGCGCGTGGCGTCCGCGAACGGCCCCGCGACGGTCGTCGCGCAGACGCTCGACCCGACGGCGCGGACGCCGGCGGCCCAGCGGCGCGCGGTCGAATCGGCGACCGACGCGGAGGTCCGGCGGGCGATCCGGCGGGCGAGCGAGAGCGAGCGGTTTTCGGCCGTCGTCTCGGACGACTTCAACCCGAACTCGGCGTCGGCGTCGACGACGGTGACGGTGATCTCCCACGACGTCCCGAGCGGGTTCGACGACCTGCAGGGGCTTCAGACGGACGTCCGCGCGCTCGCCGACGACAGCCCGGCCGACGTCCGCGTGTTCGGCTCCGGGATCATCAACGCCGAGACGGGGCAGATCATCGGCGACTCGCTGCTCATCGTCATGCCCATCGTCGTGGTCCTGCTGTTGGGCTTCCTCGTCGTCGCCTACCGGGACCCGATCGATCTCGCGCTCGGGCTGTTCGCGCTGTTGATGACGCTGATCTGGACCTTCGGATTCCTGGGCTTCTCCGGGATACCGTTCGACCAACAGCAGATCGCGGTGCCGGTGTTGCTGCTGGCGGTCGGCGTCGACTTCGGGATCCACTTCGTCAACCGCTACCGTGAGGAGACGGTGCAGGGGTACGACGCCGTCCCCGCGATGCGGATCGCGGCGAACCAGCTGGCGATCGCCTTCGTCATCGTCACCGTCACCGCGGTGTTCGGGTTCGGCGCGAACGTCGTCTCCGACCTCGACCCGATCCGGAACCTCGGGGTCGTCTCGGCGGTCGGGATCGTGTTCACCTTCCTGATCTTCGGGCTGTTCCTCCCGGCGGCGAAGCTGGAGATCGACCGGCTCCGCGAGCGCTACGGCGTCCCGGAGTTCGGGTCGACGCCGATCGCCTCGGAGGAGTCGGCGCTCGGCCGGTTGCTGTCCGTCTCCGTGACGGTCGGCGAGCGCGCGCCCGCGGTGTTCATCGCGGTCCTCCTCGTCGCCTCCGCGGGGCTCGGCGCGTACGGCGCGGGCATCGACACGACGTTCGAACAGGAGGACTTCCTCCCGCCGGAGGAGGAAGCGGGGTACGTGGAGTACATCCCGGAGCCGTTCGCCCCCGGCGATTACACCGTGACGGAGACGCTGAACCTGCTCGAGGACAACTTCGCGGCGAGCCAGGACGCGTCGATAACGATATTTGTAGAGGGGTCGTTACGCGAGGACCACGCGTTAGAGGCCCTCGCAGAGCCCAACGACGATCCCCCGGGGACGCTCGCCGTCGGGCCGAACGGCGGGGCCGAGACGACGAGCATCCTGACGGTGATACGGTCGCACGCGCGGTCCGACGAGGAGTTCGCGGCGTTGGTCGCGCGCAACGACAGGGACGGAAACGGGATACCCGACCGGAATCTCGAACGCATCTACGAGGAGCTGTTCGACTCGCCCGCCGGGGACCGGGCGTCGCGGTATCTCACCGACGACCGCCGGGGGGCACAGATCGAGTACACCGTCGAGAGCGGCGCGACGCAGAGTGAGATCGCCGCCGACGCGAGCGAACAGGCGGACCGGTTCCGCTACACCGCGACCGCGACCGGCCAGATCGTCGTCTTCGACGCGATCACGGGGATCATCTTCGAGTCGGCGATTCAGGGCCTCGTCCTCGCCGTGGTGTTGACCGGCGTGTTCCTCGTGATCACCTACGGGGTCTTAGAGGGGATGCCCCTGCTCGGGATCGTGAACGTGTTCCCGATCGTGATCGCCGTCGCCTCGTTGGTGGGAACGATGCGGCTGCTCGGGCTGCCGCTCAACGCCCTGACCGCGACGATCCTCTCTATCGCGATCGGGATCGGGATCGCCTACTCCGTCCACATCACCGCCCGGTTCATCGACGAGTTCAAAGAGAACGACGACGTCGCGGCCTCGCTCCGCACGACGCTGACCGGGACCGGCGGCGCGCTCACGGGTAGCATGCTCACGACGGCGCTCGGTACGGGCGCTCTCGCGCTCGCCATCACGCCCGTGCTCGGCGACTTCGGGCTGTTGATCGCGTTGAGCGTCGTCTACTCGTTCGTGCTCTCGGTGGTCGCGCTGCCGCCGGCGCTGTTCCTGTGGGACGACTATCAGAACGGCGGCTCGGTCGTCGGCCGCGCCCGCGACGCCTGAGGGCCGACCCCGAGAGCGGTTCGCCGTCGCGCCGCCCGCGCCGTTCGTGCGCCGGGAGCGCCCACCTGCAAGAAGGTCAAGCCCGCGGAGGCCGTACAAGTCCCCCGGCGCGGTCGAACGCGGGGCGAGAGCGCAACCTCTCGTTGCGGCCGGCTGAAAGCCGCCGGCGACTCCTGCGACTTCGGGTTGGGGGTCGTACCCGACCGCGTCGCGTTCCCCCGACGCTCCGAGCGGTTACCTCGGCGTCGGCTCGCCGCGGGTCGACCCGCGGAGGCACACGCCGCGCTCGCGCGGCCCGCGATCAGACCGATCGACGGCGACGACCGCGAATCGACCGAACCGCGACGCCGCCCGGACGATATTCCCGAGAGAGTCCTCGAATAAGAACGCTCTTAGCAATCCGGAGTGGACGGAACGATATGCCCAAGATAAGCGTCGAGATCCCGGGCGAACTGCTCGAGGACCTCGACGAGCACGTCGGCGACGGCGGGAAGTTCGTGAACCGCAGCGACGCCGTCAGAGCGTCGATCCGGAAGACGCTCGATCTGCTCGACGAGATCGACGCGCGCCACGACCGACTCGAAGCCGCGAGCGACGAGGCGAGCGATGAGTAGCCGGACGCGGGGCGCCACCGGGACCGGCGGCCCCTTCGCGGTCGACCCCTTCGACCGCGCCGCGCTGGCCGCGGTCGGCCTGATCACCCTGTTCGTCGTCGCGCTCGCGACCGCGCAGCTCACGGCCGCGAAGGTGATCGCGCTCCCGCTCCCGGTCGCGCTCCCGGTCGTCGGCCCCGAGATCACCCTTCCGGGCGCCGCGCTCGCGTACGCGCTGACGTTCCTCGCGTCCGACTGCTACGCCGAGCTGTACGGCCGCCGCGCGACGCAGGTGGTCGTCAACGTCGCGTTCCTCGCGAACTTCCTCGTGCTCGCCTTGGTCTGGTCGACGCTCGCCGCCCCGGGCGTGAACCCCGAGGTCTCGGCCGCGTTCGAGACCGCCCTCGCCCCGGCGACCGGGGTCGTCGCCGGTAGCCTGCTCGCGTACGTGGTGAGCCAGAACTGGGACGTGTTCGTCTTCCACGCGATCCGCGACCGCACCGGTCCCGACATGCTGTGGCTGCGCAACGTCGCCTCGACCGCGACGAGTCAGGCGCTCGACACCGCCATCTTCGTGAGCGTCGCGTTCTACGCGGCGCCGATCCTGCTCGGCACCGGCGAGCCGTTCGACCCGTCGCTCCTCCTCGCGCTCGGACTCGGCCAGTACCTTCTCAAACTCGCGATCGCCGTCCTCGACACCCCGATTGTCTACCTCGTCGTGGGCGCCGTTCGAGAGTAACCCCCCTCCGGTTACTCGCCGGTCAGTCGCTCCCGACGGCCAGCGCCCGCGCGGCTCGCCCGGGCAGGGTCGCCGACACGCGCTCGAAGGAGTCGCCGGCGTCGCCGGTGCGATACAGTCCCTCGTCGTGCAGCGCCCAGATCTCTCCGGACTCCCGCCCGCTCGCGAGGACCGCTCGGTAGGTGCCCTCGCCGGTGGGGATCCCCCGGTCGTCGAGCCGCTCGAAGCGCGGCCCCGAGGCGGAGTCGACGCCCGGAGTCCGGCGATACAGGTACGCCTCGCCGCGGCGGTGCGCCGCGCCCGCGCCCGACGCCGCGCTCACGAGGACGGTCTCCGGGTCGCCGGGGTCGACGGCGATCCCCCACACGTAGCCGTGGGCGAGCCCAGCGTCGACGGCGCGCCACGTCTGCCCCCGATCGCGGCTCTCCGCGAACCCGTCGCCCGCGGCCGCGTAGACCCGGTCGGGCGCGTCCGGGTGCGTCGCGAGCGCGTGGTTGTCGCGCCGGGAGCCCTCGGGCCGGTCGACCCACGTCTCCCCGCCGTCCGGCGTGACGACGAGCGCGCCCGCCTCGACGCCCACGAACCACCGCTCCGGGTCCGCCGGGCAGGGCTCGATCCACCGGACGTGGTGGGTGTCCGGACGCGGCGGGAACGACCACTCGGACGCCGACGGAACGGCGGTCAATCCCCCGACCGGCTCGACCGTCTCCCCGTCGTCGGTCGAGCGGTAGACCCGCGAGGGCTCCGTTCCGATCCAGACGACCGAGGGGGCGTGCGGGCTCGCCGCGACCGCGGTGACCGCGTCCGGGCCCGAGCCGCCGGGTCCGAGCGTCTCGGCGGCGACCCGGTCGAACGTCTCGCCGCCGTCGACGGAGCGGAACAGCCCGGCGTCGAACGTCCCGGCGAACACGCGGGCGCGGGCGGCCGCGGGCCGGGCCCCGTCGCTCCGCTCGGCGCCGGGAGCGATCAAGAGGCACTCGACCGCGCGGTCCGCCAGCCGCTCGTCGACCGCCCCCGTCTCGGGGTCGACGACTCTGAGCCCGTCGTCGTAGGCCGCGTAGACGCGTGTGCGCATGGTACGGAGTTCGACGCGTCGCGACAAAAGCCTTCGACGGGCGCAAGAGACTTACCCGGCGCTGCCGTGTGAACGGTAAGCATGGATCTCCGCGTGCAGGGTGACGTTCCCCCCGACCCGTTTCTCGGCGCCGCCGACCTGTTCGAGACCGAGTGCTCGCTGGCCGACCCCGTCCACGTGAAGGTGCGCGAGGACCCCGACGAGCGGACGTGGGCCGGTCACTACGACGGCTACCACGTCCTCAACGTCTCGAAGCGCGCCGCCACCAGCGCGATGGCCCGCGAGCTGGCCGTCCACGAGCTCTCGCACATGGCCCGCTACGAGGAGGGCCACGCCTCTCACGTCCAGTCGACCGAGGAGGCGCTGTACTTGGGCCTCGCCGGGGAGAAAGTGGAGCGCCGCAAGCTCGCGCACTGCTACCAAATCGCGAACCACATGAAAGACATCTACGCCGACGACATCACCCTCTCCGTCGCGCCCGCGGACAAGCTCCTCGGCTTCCTGGAGTCCACCCTCGCGGCGGCGGTGGCCGACCGCCCGGCCGTCTCGCGGGACGGCTCGCCGCCCGTGACGGCCGGCGCCGACCCGGAGATCACCGCGGTCAACGCCGCGTTCGCGCTCGCGCTCATCGAGCGCCACGGCATCGCCGGCCCGGACCACCGGATCTACGACCTCGCGCGCGCCGCCGGCAGCGACACCGATTCGGTCGACGTCGACGCGTTCAAGCAGCGGTTCCTCGCGCTCGGTCCCGATCCAACCGAGAGCGACTACCGCAAGGCGCTCGTCGGCGCCGCGCGGGCGTACGCGGTGTGAGAGCGCGGGGAAGGGTTGAGGGCGACGGTTCAAACGGGGTACGAGCGACTGGGGACGATCATTTATAAATGAACAGTGCGGTCGGCGCGTGCCTGCGAGGCCGCCTCGCGGCCGAGGAGCACGCGCGAGGGAGTCGCTGGCGCCGTCGGCGCCAGCGACGAGGCTGGGGAGGCGCGAGGTGCGGTTGCGGTGCGGTCGGGTGGGACTCAAAGGGGCAGCCGTGAGGGGCGCGGAGGCGACGCAAGCACCGCAGAGAGCGAGTGAAACGAGCGACTGAGGAGCGCAGCGAGCGTCCGCGCCCCTCACGGCCTGGGGCTTTGGAGCCGTTCGCCGGAGATCTGGTTTCAACCGCGTACGGCCGAGCGGCTGGGACCTCACGGATGTACTACGCGCCGCTGGCGACGACGGTTATTTATAAATCGACACGGTGTCGGCGAATCCTCTCCGCGCCACTGACGAAAACGTCCGTATAAACCGCCTACGCCGCGTCGTCGGTCGGCGTCTCGGTCTCGCCGATCTCCCTGTCTCCGCTCCCGTCGTCGACGTCGAGAACCGTTACGCGCGCCGACATGATCCGGGTGTTGTCCACGCGCTCGATGCGGATCCGGACCCCGTCGAACTCGATCTCCTCGCCCTCCTCGACGAGCCGGCCGGCGCGGTTGAACACGAAGCCGGCGAGCGTCTCGAACTCCTCGCCCTCGGGGAGGTCGATGCCGAGGATCTCGTTGACCTCGTCGATGTTCACCTCCCCTTGGACGACGGCGACGTTCTCCTTGAGGAACTCGACGGGCGCCTCCTCGTCGCCCTCCAGGATCTCCCCGACGATCTCCTCGACCATGTCCTCTAAAGTAATGATCCCCTCGGTGGTGCCGAACTCGTCGATGACGGTGACCATCTGGAGGCGGTTCTCCTGCATCTCCGCGAGCAGCTCGTCGGCGTTCTTCGACTCGGGGACGTGCAGCGTCGGCTTGACGACCCGCGCCAGCGAGGGCTCGCCCTCGGAGTAGCGCAGCTCGCGGACCAGGTCTCGGACGGTCACCACGCCAATGATGTTGTCGAGGTTCCCCTCGTAGACGGGAACGCGCTCGTGGTCGGCCTGGATACACGTCTCGATCGCCTCCTCGACCGACTGCTCTTTGGCGACCGCGGTGACGTCGAGGCGAGGCGTCATCACCTCCTTGGCGATGGTGTTGTTGAACCGGAAGATCCGGTCGAGCATCTCGCGCTCCTCCTCCTCGATGACGCCCTCGCGCTCGCCCGTCTCGATGATGTCTTGGATCTCGTCGCGGGTGACGTACGTCGACTCGATCGCCGCGGAGCCCCCGATGACGCTGTTAACGCCCTTCACGATGTAGTCGAACAACACCACCAGCGGGTACAGCGCGTACTCCGAGGCCTTCAGCGGGCGGGCGATCCGGAGCGCCCACGACTCGGTGTTCTCGACGGCGTACGACTTGGGCGCGCTCTCGCCGAAGATCAGCACCAGCGTCGTGATCCCGAACGTCGTCGCCAGGACCGACTCGCCCCGCGAGAGGAAGAATCCGAACAGCGCGGTCGCGATGGAGGTCATCGCGACGTTGACGATGTTGTTGCCGACGAGGATCGTCACCAGCAGGCGGTGCGGGTTCTCCTTCATCTCCTGGATCGTCTTCGCGCCCGTGACGCCCTCGTCGACGAGGCTGTCGACGCGGTGCTGCGGCAGGGAGAACATCGCGATTTCCGATGAGGAGAAGAACGCGGACAGACCGACCAGCACAGCGATCGCGAGGACGCCGAGGGCGATCACGGTGTTATCCCCCGGCGTCGGCAGCTGTAGCAGATCGGCCGTCAGCGTGCTCGGCGGCAAGCCCATGTTCATTCGTCTTCCGTCGGCGGATGGTTAAAGGATTACTTTCGGCGACCCGGGCCGGCGGACGATCCGGCGGATCACCGGCGGAACGAACGGACGAATCGGCGCATCACCGGCGGAACGAACGGACGACTCGACCGATCGCCGGCGGAACGGAGGGCCGATCCGCGGAGCGTGCCGCGGCCGACACGATTACACGTCCCGCGGCCGAATCGAGTGCCATGACGAAACCACAGATCACCCTGTACAGACTGCAGGCGTGCCCGTACTGCGAGCGTGTCGTCCGGACCCTGAGCCGGTTCGGGCTGGAGTACGAGTCCCGGTACGTCGAGCCGATGCACTCGGAGCGGAACGCGGTCAAGCGCGTCTCCGGGGCCCGGAGCGTCCCGGCGATCGTCGACCGCGAGACCGGCGTGACGATGTCCGAGAGCGCGAACATCGTCGAGTACCTAGAGGGTACGTACGGCGAGGGAGGTTCCTGAGATGCCCGATTTCGACGTCGTCTCTCTCCCCGAGACGGAGCACGTCGCCGAGGGCGACGTGGCGCCCGACTTCACTCGCCCCCTCGTGAACGAGGAGTACTGGGAGGACGCCGCGCTCGACGACGCCGTCGACGGGCCGACGCTTCTCGTCTTTCACCCGATGGACGGCGCCTTCCAGGCGACGTACCTGTACAACACGATCGACGACCACGGGTGGGCCGACGACCTCGACGTCCTCGGCCTCTCGATCTCGTCGCCGTACGCCCACAAGCGCCTGCTCGCCGAGCGCGGCGAGGGCGTCCGGATCTTCTCGGACCCGAGCGCGGGCGTGATCGAGGAGTACGGTCTCGCCCACGACATCGACGGCATGACCGGGGTCACCGAGACGCGGCCCGCCGTGTTCCTCCTCGACGGCGACCGCGCCGTCGAGTACGCGTGGGTCGCGAGCGAACACCCCGAGTTCCCCGACGCCGAGGAGATCGACGACGCGGTCGGCCGACTCGTCGACTGAGGCCGCCGTCGGCGCCGACGCGGTTCGCGTGCGACCGCGCCGTCGACACACGCCATCCTTTTTTAAACTGCGACCGAATGAGCGCGTATGACGGACGACGCCGACGACCGGGAGCCTCTCTCGGGGTCCGAGCCCGAACCCGGACGCGACGCAGTGAGCCGGCGGGAGGACGTGCGGCGTGCGGCCGCGGCGGTCGCCGACGGCGAGCTCGTCGTCTACCCCACGGAGACGGTGTACGGGCTCGGCGGGGACGCGCTCGATCCGGACGCGGTCGAACGCGTCTTCGACCTGAAGCGTCGCGACCGGTCGAACCCGCTCTCGCTGGGCGTCGCGAGCGTCGACGACGCGCTCCGATACGCCCGCCCCACGGAGTTCGCGGTCGCGTTCGCCCGGGCGTTCCTCCCCGGTCCCGTGACGGTCGTCGTCGAGCGCGGCGACGCGGTCCCCGACGCGCTCACCGCCGGCAGCGACCGGGTCGGGGTCCGGGTCCCCGACCAGCCGGTCGCGAGGGCGCTCCTCCGCGAGACCGGACCACTCACCGCGACGAGCGCGAACGTCTCCGGGACCGGGAGCGTCACGCGCCCCGACGACCTCGACGACCGGATCCTCGAGGGCGTCGGCGCGGTGATCGACGACGGCGAGGCGCCCGGCACGGAGAGCACCGTCGTCGACCCGGCGGCGGGGACGATCCACCGCCGCGGCGCGATGGCGGGCGCGATCGAGGCGTGGCTGGCGGACCCGCCGGTCTGAGCGGGCGGGTTCGCACCGGAAACAGAGCGTCGAAAAAACGGAACCGCGACGGGTTCAGACCGCGAGATCGCCTTTCTCGCTCAGAACCTCGACCTCCGCCGCGTCGACCGCGTCGACGTCGAGCCAGTGGGGGACGTACTCCCGCTTGTCGTACGCCTCGCGCTCGTCCTCGGTCCCGACCGTACACCAGAGCTGGGGCTCGTCCGGGCCGTGCCAGCCGCCCTGAACGTTGATACCGAAACAGACCAGCTCCTCGCCCTCGTACTCGATCACCGCGTCCCGCCGGATCCCGGGGTCGCCGCGAATGATGAGGTGTTGCATACTCCGTCGTTTGCGGGTTCCGTGCTTAATCGCTTCGATACGGTCGATCGACCGCGGGAACGCGCCGCGACCGCGGGCGGTCGGGCGCCGGACGGCGACGCCGTCAACCGGAGTAGTAGTACTCGCCCTCGCGCTTCTGCTTGCTGTCGAGCTGCGAGCCCGGCTTGTTGATCCGGGGGCGCCCGGTGCGCTCGTCGCGGCGGAAGGTGATGTCGAGGTCGGCGAGGAACTCGTTCATCCCGTCGCGCATGTCCTGCGGGGGCGCGGCGCGGCCGCGCTGGGCCGGCTCGCCGTCGAACACCATCAGGCGGTCGGCCAGCAGGTCGATCATGTAGATGTCGTGGTCGATCACCATCACGGTCGCGTCGTGGTTCTCGGCGTACCGGCGGATCGCCGTCGTCGCGCGGACGCGCTGCTCGACGTCGAGGTGCGCGGAGGGCTCGTCGAGCAGGTACAGATCGGCGTCCTCGGAGAGGCACGCCGCGATGGCGACGCGTTGGCGCTCCCCGCCCGACAGGTCCGCGAGGTTCTGCTCCATGATCCGCTCCAGCTGGAGCGGCTGGGCGACCTCCGTGTTCCAGTAGGAGGAGCCGAAGTCGTCGGTGATCGACGAGAGGAAGGCGTCGACGCGCATCGGCTGATCGATCTCGATGTACTGCGGCTTGTACGCGATGTCGAGCGCGAAGTCGAGCGACCCCTCGTCCGGCTCCAGCGAGCCCGCGAACAGCTTCGCGAGCGTCGACTTCCCGATCCCGTTCGGGCCGACGACGCCGAGCACTTCCGACTGGTTGATCTCGCCGCCCTCGACGTGCAGTTCGAACTCGCCGTCGCCGTACGACTTCGAGATATCGGGGTATTCGATCAGCGTCTCGCTGCGCGAGGCGACGCGGGGGGCGTGCTCCTCGAAGGTGATCGCGGAGGGCCGGATTCGCATGTTCTCGTTGTCGAGGTACCCCTTCAGGTACTCGTTGATCCCGTTGCGGACCGACTTGGGGTCGGTGATGACACCGTACGCGCCCGGTTCACCGTAGGCGACGTGGAGGGTGTCGGCGAGGAGGTCGAGGATCGCGAGGTCGTGTTCGACCACGAGCATCGAGCGGTCGGCGGCGTCGTCGTCCGCCAGCTCGCGGATGAGCCGGGCGACGATCATCCGCTGGCCGATGTCGAGGTACGGCGTGATCTCGTCGAGGAAGTAGAAGTCGGCGTCGCGGGCCAGACACGCCGCGATGGCGACGCGCTGGAGCTCCCCGCCGGAGATGGAATCGATGTCCTGGTCCATCACCGGAGCGATGTTGAGCCGGTCGATCAGCTCGTCGAGCGCCCCGCGCTCGTCGGTGCGCTCCAGCAGCTCGCGGGTGTTGCCGTCGAACTGCTTGGGGATCTGGTCGACGTACTGCGGCTTGCGGGAGACGCTCACGTCGCCCTCCTTCAGCGACTTGAGGTAGTTCTGGAGCCCCGTGCCGCGGAACCGGTCGAGCACGCGGTCCCAGTCGGCCTCCGTCTCGTGGTCGCCGAGGTTCGGGATCATCTCGCCGGCGAGCCCGTGGACCGCGGTCGACTTCCCGATCCCGTTCGGCCCTAAGATTCCGGTGACGTTGCCCGGTTCGGGGGTCGGAAGTCCGTACAGCGAGAAGGCGTTCTCGCCGTAGCGGTGGACCGGTTCCTCGTCGAGCTCTGAGGGGAGATTGATGATCTCGATCGCGTCGAACGGGCACTTCTCGACGCAGATACCGCAGGTCTCGCCGAGGCAGATCTCCTCGGAGATGTGGATCTGGTCCGGGTCGCCCTCGACCGTGTCCTCGCCGCGCTCGGTGATGCACTCCTTGCCCGTCCGGTTCGGCGGACAGTAGTTCGCGCACTCGTAGTTACACCGGTCGGGCTGGCACCGATCGAGGTCAACTACGGCGATGCTGTCGTCGGCCATCTTACGCCACCAGCTGGACGCCTGACGTCGCCAGCACGGTGTAGCTGATGAACCACAGCGTGAACGTCAGGAACGCCACGTAGAGGTTGTCTTTGACGCCGAAGTCGCCGACGCCGATAGCTTTGTACAGCGGGTACTGGGCGAGCACGAACGCGCCGAGGACCAACACGACCGTCGTGCTCTGGGCCGCGGCCACGGTCGTCCCCACGTAGGCGGCCGAGACGACGCCGGCGGCGATCCCCGCCAGACAGCAGATCGTCGTGACGACCACGCCCCGCGCGTGGCCGGAGATGCCCGAGTCGTCGCTCATACCAACGGATCCGCGAGCGCCCGTGAAAAGCCGTTCGTTCCACCCGTCGGACGCCGGGGACCGCGAGGGCAGAGGTCGGCCGTCAAGACGGGCGCGACACGGGCCCGAGTGAGAGCGCGCGCGAGCCGTATCGCTGACTGACTGGTCAGTCGAACAGGCATATAGCGGCCTATATTGCTGGTTGTCAACGAAACAACCAGCAATATTCTCTTACTTCGGCGGGAAAATACCCGAAATACACCCGTGGTCCATCAACATTTATGACGATGTGCGGTTTCGAATCGTAACGATGGAAGGAACCCAAACGGAGGGGCTCGACGACCTCCCGCCGAGCGCCAAGCTCGTGTTCAAGGTGCTCGAGTACAACGGCCCGCTGACGCAGAAAGGCATCGTACAGGAGTCGATGCTGTCGGCCCGGACCGTTCGGTACGCCCTCGAGCGGCTGGAGGGGATCGGGGTCGTCGACGAGGACGTCTACTTCGCGGACGCCAGACAGAACCTCTACAAGCTCACCGAGCCGGCCCAGGAGTTCACCGGCGAGGAGAGCGACGCCTCCTGTACCGCCGACTGAGACCGCGTCGCTGAGACCGTGCCGATCGGTCCGCGCCCGTCCGACCCGTCGATTCCACGGTCGTTCGCGTCGCCGAGCGATTTGCTCGTCGCTGCTCGCTCTCTCCTCACTCGGGCTCCGTCGACACCTCGCCGGCGCCTCGCGCCGCCTCGGCGATCGTGAGCGCGACGGCGACTAACAGCGCGAACGTCGCCGCAAGGACGAACGCCAAGAACAGGAACCAGACCTCCGGCCCGAACAGCGGGTACTCGCGCGTGTCGATCACGGGTCCGAGTAGCTCCAGCGTGCGGACGAGGTACAGGAGGAGCGCGAGGCCCGCGCCCGCGACGAGCCCGATCCGGACGTTCCGGTAGAACGCCAGCGACTCCAAGAGGACGAGCATCGGGGGCTTGGTCGAACTGTCGTCGGTCACGACGGTACGTAGCCGCCCGGCGCGCAAAGAGCCTCCGGAACCGCGCGGTGTCCCGCTCGCCCCATCGAGAACATCATGATCGAAAATCGACGTTTGAGAGCCTAAACACGTCAATACCAGCCATCAAGTGGGGGCGGAATAAAGCGGGGATATGGCCAAGGTCGTCCTGTCGTCGTTCGCGATGATCGACCCGGAGACGTACCGCGAGGTGCTCGGCGAGCGCGTCGACGAATCAGTCGAGATCGAGGTCGCCGACCTGGGGTCGGCGGAGCGGGTGAGCGACGCGGCGGCGGGCGCCGACGCGGTCGTCACCGACATCAACACGCCGGTCACCGCCGAGGCGCTCGCGGCGCTCGACCTCGAGGTGGTGGTCCGGTCGGCGGTCGGCGTCGACAACGTCGACGTCGGCGCCGCGGCCGACGAGGGCGTCACCGTCACCCGCGTCCCCGACTACTGCACCGACGAGGTGGCGACCCACTCCGTCTCGCTGCTTCTCGCCTGTCTTCGCTCGCTGAAGGCATACGACGACGATGTCGCCGCCGGCGGGTGGAGCTGGGAGACCGGCCGCCCGGTCCGACGCGTGAGCGCGTCGACGGTCGGACTGCTCTCGTTCGGCCCCATCGCCCGGCGCGCCGCCGAGCAGCTCGCCGGCTTCGACGCGACGCTGATCGCCCACGACCCGTTCGTGGACGCCGACGAAATGGCCGAGTACGGCGTCGAGAAGGTCGAGTTCGAGGCGCTGTTCGACCGCGCCGACCACGTCGGCGTCTACGCCCCCCTGACCGACGCGACTCGCGGGATCGTCGACGCCGACGCCCTCGCGCGGCTCGGCGAAGGCTCGGTCGTCGTCAACGTGAGCCGCGGCCCGGTCGTCGACGCCGACGCCCTCCTCGAGGCGCTGGAGTCCGGGACGATCAAGGGCGCCGGGCTCGACGTGCTCGCCGAGGAGCCGCCCGAGGACGACCCGCTCGTCGGTCGCGAGGACACCGTCGTCACGCCCCACGCGGCGTGGTACAGCGAGGACGCCAGAGACGACCTGAACCGGAGCGGCGCGGCCGACGTCGCCGCCGTCCTCAACGGCGAGACGCCGGCGGGGCGGGTCGACCCGGACGCCGAC
>NZ_NHPG01000059.1:0-40437 GCF_002252965.1 Halorubrum sp. Ea1 | reverse complement strand
TTGCCCCACACGATTTTTTTGGAGACGCGTAGCGCGAGCGGTCGGCAGAGTTGACCGTGGTACGACCCCGGCAACCGCCGTGCGACCGCTAGGCTTAAACGCTCGACAGCGGTACTTCCGATTAGCGCCAAGGTGGCAGAGTCTGGTCAGACGCAGCGGCCTGCAGAGCCGCCCAACGCCGGTTCAAATCCGGCCCTTGGCTCTCATTTTTTCGTTGAGCGGTGGGTGCGGGCGGCCTCGTCGAGCGTCGTCCGCGGTGTGTCTCACGGCGAGCCGAAGCGCGGTCGCCAAAGCGGAGTGACGCCGGCTCCCGATCCGAACGTATAGGCGGATCGGTGACCTCCGGGCCGACGTGGACGCTCCGACACGTCTCAGACGCGTCGACGGCTCGGGGAAACGCGCGTGTACGCGGACTACCGGGAGGGGTATCGGACGCGGAGGCGCGGCGATCGAACGGGGTGTACCGTGAGCGACGACGCGTCGTACGACCTCGACGCCGGGCCGGATCCGGCGGACTACGCGGCGTCAACACCGGAACCCCCGTCCGAGACCGGTGGACGCGTGGTCCGTGCCGTCGGCATCGGCCCCGGGAGCCCGGAGTATCTCGTTCCACGGGCCGAGCGGGCGCTCCGGGAGGCCGATGTCGCCGTCGGCTTCGAGACCGTCGTCGACCTCGTTCGCGGTCGTACCGACGCCGACTGGTTGACGTGCGGTTACGCCGACGAGGCGGCCGCACTGGAGGCGTTCGCCGAGCGGGTGGCCGGCGGGGAGCGGGGAGTGGCGGTGCTGATGGGCGATCCGAACCACTCGGGGTACCAGTTCGTCGGCAAGGTCGAGCGCGCCCTCGACGAGGCGGCGGACGACTCCGTCGGTCTCCGCGTCGTTCCGGGGATCTCCTCACTTCAGGTCGCGGCGAGTCGGGCCCGGACGCCGGTGGAGGACGCGACGTTCGTCACGCTCCACAAGAGCGGCGGCCTCGACGACGACCTCGCTCGGCTTCGCCGAGACGCCGGCGATCGACATCTGCTCGTGCTCCCTCGTCCGTTCGACTGGATGCCCGGTGACAT
This sequence comes from Halorubrum sp. Ea1, assembly GCF_002252965.1. NCBI lineage: Archaea > Methanobacteriati > Methanobacteriota > Halobacteria > Halobacteriales > Haloferacaceae > Halorubrum > Halorubrum sp. Ea1. Next base: position 39,370 of record NZ_NHPG01000059.1, on the reverse strand, counting down.
CGCTCGCGATCTACTCGACAACGGATGTGACCGATCCGACGGCGCGCTCGTCTGCGAGCGGCTCACCCGCGACGACGAGGCGATTACCCGGACGACCGTCGGCGAGCTCGCACGCCACGCCGGGGGTACCGACCGGTCGGACACGCCGTTCTCGGACCTGTCCGTGCTCGTCGTCCGCCGGTAACGTCGGGGCGGAGCGGTGGCGCGGTTCGACCGTTCCGATGGCTCGGCTTAGTAACCGTTATACACCGGGTGACCTATGCTGAAACCATGCAACGACGCGCTGTGGCCGTGTACGTCGCGCTCTTCGTGCTGATCGCGGGGGGAGCGGGAGTCCTCACTGCGACGGCCGATAGCCCCGAGATCGGCTTCGACAACCCCGATTTCGAGGTCTCGCAGAATGATCGGATCGAAGTGGACGGCGAGGAGTGGACCGTCGCCGAGATCACCGAGGTCGAGTCGGGCGGCGGCGGTGGTCACGGTGGCGGGGGCGGCGCTGAGACCTCGATCGTGGCGACGCTCGAGCGCAACGTCACGGCGGACCAGTCCGAGACCTGGGCGAACGAGTCGACGGTTCAACTCGACGACCGGGAGTGGCGCGTGGAGATCACGGGGGACGACCCCAACAGCTTCACGATCGTGGAGGTTCCCGATCGGCAGGCCATCCTCGAAAACGATCCGCAGGCCGACAACGAGACGGTCCAGCGTGACGACGGCGAGTACGTCGTCGTCACCGAGGACGGCGAGTCGACGCTCGTCCCGGCCGGAGAGTACTTCCCGGCCCCCGAGGAGCGGGCGTACGCCACGGGCGACTCCCTCGAGTACGGCGACCAGAGCGTGACCGTCGACAACGTCACGGCGGATCAAGCGGTGCTCGCCTGGGAGGCGACGGAGACCGAGAGCATCGAGATCGAGCAGCACTCGCGGGTCACGATCGGCGAGACGGAGTTCGTCGCGCACTTCGCCGACGCCTCGACGCTGCAGCTGTCGAGCGACATCGAGGGGTACGAGGCGCAGGTCGCTCAGATCGACCAGTTCCAGCAGTACAGCAGCGGACTGACGCGCGTGCTCGTCCTCGCGTTCCTCTCATCCCTGCTCCTGCTCGGCGCGGCGTTCATCCCCTCGCGGTACTGATCCGACCGCGCGCGACTTCGGCTCCGCTCTTCGTTTCGTTCTCGTCTCTCGCCTCGGGGACGCCGGTCGCTTCGCGTCTCCCGCGGAGCGAGACCGCGACCGACACGGTATCCGTCCCGCGCTCGTTATGCGGGATATGAGTTCCACCCGAGGGAAGGTGCGACAGCTCGCTCCGCACTGGGCCGCGATGTTCCTGCTGATGATCGCCGCGCTGTCGCTCGTCGAGCGAGTCGTCGGTCCGATCGGACTCCTGCCCTCGGTGGTACTTGTGGTCGCCGTCGCGGTCGGCTACCCGTCCGTCGTCAGGGCGCTCGGCGTCGCACCGCCGGTCTGGCGGCGTTCCTGACTCGCCTCGTCGTGGAAGTCGCCGGCGATCGCCGACCTCGCGGACTCCGGCGTCGTACCGCGATAACACTGATGTCAGTCGATCACCCGGGGGTCCCTTTCCTTTTTATACGTGTTCGTCGCCTACGACCGGTATGAGCGACGAAAGCGCGGCTCCGGTCACGACGGAGCTTCCGGACGCACCGTTCCACACCAGCGGCACCGACCACATCACGGTCTGGGGAAGCAACGAGGCCGACACGATCGCGTTCTACCGCGACCTGCTCGGGATGCCCCTCGTCCTCCGCCAGCCGAACCTCGACGACCCGTCGCAGACGCACCTGTTCTTCGACACCGGGGACGGCCGCATCCTGACGTTCTTCGTGAGCGACGACCGCCCCTCGGCCCGCGGTCAGCGCGCCGGTACGGGCGCGGTCCACCACCTCTGTTTCAGCGTCGAGCCCGACGAGTACGAGGATATCATGGCGGCGCTAGCGGAGGCCGGCAAGGGGTACAACGTGTTCGACCGCGGGATTTTCCACTCCATTTACACCCAAGACAACAACGGACTGGTCATCGAGCTCTCCGCCGACAAGTACGAGATCCCCGACGACCGCAAGGGCGAGGTGCTCGCGACCGCTCAGCGTCTCCGCGAGGAGGACGGCGCCGACTTCGCACATGACCGCCACATGAAGGGCGCCTTGGAGGAGCTCGGCCTGCCGGTGATAAAGCACGACCTGCCCGACGCGGACGCAGGCGTCGGCGTATGAGCGGTCGGACGCCGTACGCCGGCGACGACCCGCACGGCGACGAGGAGCTGGTGACGACCGGGACGCCGGTCAGTGAGGCCGACGCCGCCGTCGTCCTCGTTCACGGTCGCGGCGCGACCGCGCGGAGCATCGTCGGCTTCGGCGAGGAGGTCGCCGGCGACGGCGACGTCGCGCTGTCGCCGGCGGCGAAACCGCCGGCTGTCAGAGAGACCACCGGTCTCTCACTACTCGCCCCCCAGGCCGCCTCCAACACCTGGTACCCGAACTCCTTCCTCGCGCCCGTCGCGGACAACGAGCCCGGTCGGAGCTCCGGGCTCCGCGCCGTCGGCCGCGCGGTCGAGACGGCGACGGACGCGGGAGTCTCGCCCGAGCGCGTCCTCGTCGCCGGGTTCTCGCAGGGCGCCTGCCTCGCGAGCGAGTTCGTCGCGCGGAACCCGACCCGGTACGGCGGGCTCGCGGTGCTGAGCGGCGGGCTGATCGGCGAGTCGGTCGACGTCGACGACTACGTCTCCCACGCCGCGGCCGCGGTCGACGGGGACGCCGCCCAGTCGCTCGGCGGGACCCCGGCGTTCCTCGGTTGCAGCGATGTCGACCCGCACATCCCGGAGGCGCGCGTCCACGAGACGACCGCGGTGTTGGAGGCGCTCGGCGCCGACGTCGACGAACGGATCTACGAGGGGATGGGCCACGGGATCAACGAGGACGAGACGGACGCCGTCGCCGCGCTGGTCTCGTCGCTGTCGTGAGGCCGGGATCGCCGCTGTCGTGCGGCCGAACGCGTCGCGTCGCGGGACGCGCCGCCCCTCACGCCAGCCAGTCGTCCGGCTTGGTGTCGTAGTCGACCTCACCGGCTTCGATTCGCTCGCGGATCTCCGGGTCGAGGTCGTGTTCGGTCACCTCGCCGCCGTCGTACTGGAAGCGCACGCCGATCTCCTCGCCCTCCGGCTCGGTGCCCCGGCGCTTCGCCCGGCGTATCGCCTCGTCGGAGTACTCGACGCGTATCGTCGCGAGGTTCACCGGGCGACCCCACAGTTCGAAGACGCGCTTCAACGTCTCTTTCGCGGACTCCTCGTCGAGCGCGACCCCGTTGAACCGGTGGCCGAGCAGGAGCTCGCCCCGGTTCCGGAAGTTACCGTCGAGTACGACGACCGTCGGCTTCCCGAAGTTCGTGAACTGCAGGAGGAGCTTCCGGCGGACGTCGTCCGCGTCGACGCTGGCGACGCGGTGCTCCTCGGCCGCCCGGCTGTACTCGTACGTGAAGTAGTTCCCCTCGCGGACGAACTCGTCGGTGAGGAACGCGTCGATGAACGTCACGTCGTTGTGGCTCTCCCGCACCTCCAGCATCCGGTCCCAGCCGGCGGTCCGGTCGACGTCGGCGAGCGCCTCGTCGACGGTCGCGTACCGGTCGACCTCGAACATGTACCGGGCGCGCTCCGCCAGCGTCTCCCGCGAGACGTTGCGCAGCGCGCCGCGGTGCTCCGGCCGCGAGAGGACGTAGTGTCGCTCGGCGAGCCCCTCGCGAGTGAGGAGCTTCCACGGGTACCGCTCGATGTCCGGGCCGGTTCCGGGACCGACCTCGCCGTCGTCGGTCCGGGCGGAGATCGCCCGGTCGACTGCCTCGGCGTCGACCCGCGGGTCGCCGTCGGCGGCGAGGTCGGCCAGTTCGTCGAGCGTCGCGGGTCCGGCGCCGGCGATCGCGGGGTGAGGTTCGAGCGCCTCGGCGACCTCGTCGAGGTCGATCCGCGAGTGGAAGTTCTCCGGCGTCACCCCCTCGACCCGGAGCAGTCTGTCGATCACGTCGCGACGAGCGGTCCGCAGCTCGACGTGGGTCCACAGCTCGAAGCCGAGCTTGTAGGGGTTGAGTCCGGGCGAGCCGAGCACCCGCGCCATGTGGTCCGCGTAGGTGAGGAACTCGTCGGGGCCGGCGAACCCCTCGCCGCCCATCATGACGGACTCCCAGTAGGTCGCCCATCCCTCGTTCATCACCTTCGTCGACTTCTGTCCCGCGAAGTAGTACGCCTCTTCGCGGATCGCGTCGATGACGGTCGTCTCCCACGGATCGCGGTCGACCGCCTTCCCGCTCTCGGAGTCGTACCGCTTCCCGTAGTCGCGAAGGAACGCGAGCACGTCCGGGCGCGGCTCCTCCGGCTCGACGCCCTCGCCGTGTGTCTCAAGCCACTCGTCGTCGAACACGTCGCGGCGCACCTCCTCGGAGAGGTCCAGCTCCGCGATCTGCTCTTCGACCGCCGCGAGCGGGTCGTCGTCGGGGTCGTTCACGTCCTCGGCGACTCCCGGGTCCTCGACCGACCGGGCGGCGTCGACCGGGCTGTGCTGGTCGATCGTGTCCTCGAGCGCGCTCACGGCGTCGACGAGGCGCTCGACCTCGTCGCGGTCGACGTCTGGCCGGTCGGCGATCGCGGCGATCCGGTCCGCGTTGCGCTCCAGCCGCGCCGCGGCGTTCGGCCCGCCCTCGCCGCGGTCGGCGTACAGCCCGAACCAGCCGTTGTTCGCGAAGAAGTCGGCGTGGGCCTCGACGTGCGTGATGACGGCCTTCTGGTCGGCGATCGAGTTCGACTCCTGGAGGAACGCGTGGCTCGGGTCGTCGTTGTTGACGATCTCGAACGCCTTCCCGAGCCCGTGGCGGTCCTTCTTGCGCTGTCGCTCGTAGTTCATCCCCCAGCGCCAGTGCGGGTAGCGCCGCTGGAAGCCGCCGTAGGCGATCAGCTCGTTCATCTCGTCGTGGCCGACCACCCAGTACCGGACCGGGTACGGCTCCAACCCGAGGCGCTCCGCGAGCTCGCGGGCCTCCGCGGCGGGCTCGTCGAGGGACGCCGCCTCCCGTTTCGCCTCGACGCGCTCGTCTCTCATCGGCGCTCACCCCCTCGGCCGGCGGTCGCGCCGCGGTCGCCCGTCGCGTCGTCAGACGACTCGGTGCTGAGGATCTCGTAGATGGCGTCGGTGACGTCGGCCGGTTCCGACACGCGAGCGACCGCGACGTTGTCGGTGTCGCCGAGGGCGCTCTCCACCTCGTCGGCGTGGCGCGCGTTCGGCGCGGCGCCGCCGGGCTGAGTCTCCACGTACGCGTGGAGGTTGGCGTCGATCGACTCCATCAGCGGGATCACCGAGTCGGTCGTGTCGCTGCCGGAGTTCTCCGAGTCGCCGGCCGCGAAGACGTAGCGGTTCCACTCGCTGTACGGGTACTCCTTTAAGATCTCCGCGACGAGCTCGTAGGCGCTGGAGATCCGGGTGCCGCCGCCGGACTGGATCCCGAAGAACTCATCGCGGTCGACCTCCCAGGCCTCCGCGTCGTGGACCACGTACCGGAACTCCGCGGCGTCGTACTTCCCCGTCAGGTACCAGTCCATCGGGGTGAACACGCGCTCGACCAGCTCGCGTTTCGTCTCGCGCATCGAGCCGGAGGCGTCCCGCACGTTGACGACGACGACGTTGCGCTCGCGCTTCTCGACCACCTCCGGGTGCCGGAACCGCTCGTCCTCCCGGCGGAAGGGGACGCTGTCGAGCCCATCCCGACGGATCCGGTGGCCCACGGGTTCGCGATCGATCTCGTCGTCGAGCGCGTCGAAGCTCTCCCAGCGGTCGAGCGCCGTCACGGGCTCGCCGCGCTCCTCGGCGAGGGTCGCCGCGGCGTCGGCGATCCACGCCCGCGACACGGGGATCCCCTTGTCGCGCGCCCAGGCGAAGGCGTCGTCCACGTCGGCGCCGGCGACGCGGAGCCCCTCGCGGACGTACTCCTCGTCGAAGTCGGTCGCGAGGTGGCGCTTCAACCCGCGCTTGAAGAACTCGTCGACGTCGAGGGTGCCGCGCGGGCCGGCGCGCGCGGTGTCGGTGAAGTCGCCCTCCACCTCCTCGACGACGCGCTTCCCCTTCGGCTCGAGGTCGAGCCCGAGCTCCTCGTCGAGCTCGCGCGCGAACTCCTCGGGGTCCATCTCGTAGTACTCGTGCTCGCCGCCCTCCTCACCGGGGTCGCCCTCCTCGTCGCCGTCGTCCGGGTCGGGGTCGACCGGCTGGCCGGGCTGCGGCTGGCCGTCTCCGCCCTGCCCGACGCCGCCGGCCTCCCGCCTGTCGTACTCGAACTCCGGGAGGTCGACGATCTTCACCGGGATCTTGACCCGGTCGGGCCCGGAGCGCCCGAGGTTGCCGTGGCTGATGAACTGCGCGAGGTCCTCGCGGCGCTGTTCGCCGACCTCGCGGAAGCGCTCGCGGTCGTCGGTCAGTCCCACGTGGCACCACCTCCGTTCCCGTCGCCGCGGTCGCGGCCGCTCCGGCGGTTCGCATCGTCCCCGCCGTCCGCGGCGAGGTCGGCCCACTCGTCGCGCGCGTCGCGCATCACCGCCCGGCTGGTCAGCTCGGCCGACGCGGGGCTGTACCCGCAGTCGACGAGCCGCTCGATCGTCGCCGCCTTCACGCGCTCCGTCTCGGTGTCGGCCGGCGGATCGGCCCACTCGGCCGGGTCGAGCTCCGGGAAGCGCCGCTTCACGTCGGCCAGGTCGTTCGCGTCCAGCACCTCCCGCAGCTCGGGGATCTCGCCGAGCTCGACGTCGTCGACGCTGAACTCGTCGCCGCGGTTCCGCCACGCGTAGCGGGTGAGCGCCCGGATCACGCGCTGCCTGCGGAACTCGGCGACATCCCGGGTCGGGTCGGTGCCGTAGTAGTCGTCCTCGTCGAACCGCCCGAGCGTCTCCGTCTCGAACACCTTCATCGCGAGGGCGTCGGGCTCCTCGGGACCCCGCTCCGTCTCCACCGGCTCGTCGGCGTCCCAGGCGTACACGTGCTCCACGTACTCCGCGACAGTCTCCTCCGAGACGGTCGCCTCCGCCAGCGCGGCGTCGACCACGTCCTCGCGCTGGTGCTCGCGGACGCGCTCGACGACCGGCGTCTTCCGGCTCTCGAACTCCGCGACCTCCGACCGGGAGAACAGCGGCGCCGCCGAGAGCCCGTCGGCCATCGCGTCGAGCACGTCCGTCGGCGTGACGACGCGCTCGACCGGCAGCTCCGGGTGGCTCCGGTCGGCGTCCGCCCCCAGCAGGTCGGCGACGATGTCGCGGGTGTACGTCACCGGGATCCCGTTTCGGCCGTCGCCCCCGCCGAAGTCGACGTCGTCGATCGTCAGCTGTTCGCCGTCGCCGTCGCCCGCCTCCCGTCGGATGTCTCCGGTCTCGTACAGCTCCGCCTTTTCGATCAGTCCGAAGTCGGGCGGGAGGTCCTCCGTATCGAGGCGGGTGGCGACCGCGTACAGCGCCGCCGCCCCGACCGCGTGGGGGGCGAGCTCGCGCTCGGTGACGGTCCCGTCGTCGTCGCGGACGTCGATCGTCAGCGCCGCGGCCCCGGGCTCGTCCGCCGGATCGCGAGCGGGATCGCCGCGTCCGTCCCGCTCCGACTCCTCTACTCCGTCGACGGTCGGCACGCCTCGCACTCCCCCGACCTCGCGGCGCAGCAGCTCCGCCTCCAGCCGCCGGTTCGTCAGGTAGCGGAACTCGTGGCGGGTGAGCCGACGCTTCAGCGCCTTCAGGGGGTCGGCGCCCTCGCGGTCGGCGTGGCGGTCGAGCTCGGCGTCGAGGTCCGGGTTCGAGATGACGATAAGCTGGGTGTCCAGGTCCATCCCGATCCCCTTGTCGAGTTTCACGCGACGCTCGTCGGGGACGTTGAGCAGCCGCCGGAGCAGGTCGGCGTGCTGGCTGGCGTCCTCGACGACCGTGGCGACGCCGTTCCCCTGCGAGAGCACGCCGTCGTAGCTGAACGCCTGCGGGTTCTTGCGCCCGCGCGAGTCGAGCTCGCGGAGCATGCCGCCCATCCACGAGCCGACGAGCCGCTCTTTCGGCGTCCCGTCGTCCTCGGCGTGGAGCACCCCGATCCCCTCGCCGACGTCGACGACGTAGCTCGTCACGCGGAGGTGGTCGCGGTCGGTGATAGCCGAGAACAGGTCCCGGCGCCCCTCGTCGCGGTACGCCGACTCCAGGTGGTCGTACGCCTCGCGGCTGAACGGGTCGAGGTCGACGTCGGCCGCGATCGGGTAGGCGTCCTCGTCGACGGCCTCGGCGATCGACTCGCGGACGTCCTCCGGGAACACGGAGAGCGGGTGCGCCTGCACCGGGCTGCGGTACCACGCGGCGGTGTCGCCGCCGTCGCCGTACGAGAGCCCGCTCCCGCCGCCGATTCCGCTCCCCGCGCCGGTGATGTTCCACTCCACGGTGTAGCGACGCCCGGCCTCCGTCTTCGAGAACTCTCGGAGCCCGTTCACGAGACAGCGCTTGAACTCCGACTTCCCGGTCGCGGTGGGGCCGTCGATCCAGACGATGGTCTCGTCGTTGCCGCGGCCCGCCGCGGCGGCCCGGAGGTCGTCGACGAACGCGTTGAGCGCGGCGGTGTTGCCGAGGACGGCGTGCTCGCCGTCGTTGAACGGGTCGTCGAAGAAGCGGTACCGCTCCAGTCGCTCGCCGCGCTCGCGGACCTCGCGGGTGCCCTCGGACTCGATCGCCGCGAGGACGTAGCGAGCCCCGGAGGCGGCGGCGACGGGGTTCTCCAAAACTCGGTCGACGTACTCGTCGAGGCTCATCGGCGGGTCGTACGCGCCTCGCAGGGTCTCGTCGGCCGCCCGGACGAACCCCTCGCCGTCGGATCGGTCGCGGTCGTTCATCTCATCCCCCGCCGTCCTCGATCTCCGAGCGGGCGACGGCGGCGCCCGCGTACTCTAACACTTCCGCCGCGCCGTCCTCGGAGTAGCCCCGGTCGACGAGTGCGTCGACCCAGGCGCTGCGCTCCTCGTCGTCGAGGTCGGTCGCCGAGACCAGCGCGGAGAAGTTGATGTTGTGCTTCTTGTCCTCCCATAGCTTGCGCTCCAGGGCGCGCCGGAGGCGGTCGTTCTCCTGCGGGTCGAAGCCGCGCCCCTCGCGGGCCCGCCGGGACACCCAGTTCGACACCTCCTGCCGGAAGTCGTCCTTCCGGTCCGAGGGGACGTCGAGCTGCTCTTCGACCGCCCGCATGAACGTCTCGTCGGGCTCCGTCTCCCGGCCGGTGAGCTCGTCGTCGACGGTGGCGTCGTCGATGTACGCCATCACGTGGTCCATGTACTTCTCGCCCTGTCGGCGGAGCTCGTCGACGTCGTACGCCAGCGCGTGCCGGACGTCCTCGATGGCGCGCTCGCGGTACTCCTCGCGGACGGTCTCGAGGAGGCGCTCGTAGCGGTCGAGGTCCTCGGCCGCGATGGAGCCGTGGCCGCCGAGGTTCGCCTCGAAGTGGTCGAAGACGGACAGCGGCGAGAGGTAGCCGCGGTCGCGGTGGGTGGCGTCCATGATCGCCTCGGCGATCTCGTCGCCGATGAACCGGGCGGAGACGCCGTCCATCCCCTCGCTCACGTCGGCCTCCTCGGCGGCGTCCTCGCGGAGCTTCCGTCCGTCGATCTCCTCGTCCTCCAGCTCGCCGTTGTACACCTTCGCCTTGTCGAGGAGGCTCACCGTCTCGTCGGTGGGCTCCTCTAACCGGGTGAGCACGCCGAAGAGGCCGGCCATTTCCAGCGCGTGCGGCTCGACGTGGACGTTCGGCACGTCGGCGTTGGCGAGCATCTTCTCGTAGATCTTCGCCTCGCTGTCGTACTCCAGCACGTACGGGTAGTCGATCCGCTTGGTGCGGTCGTTGAACGCCTCCATCTTCTCGTCGCCCGTCTTCTCGCGGTACTCCGGCATGTTCGTCCGGCCGACGATCACTTGGTCGATGTCGATCCGCGGGTTGTTCTTCGGCTTGATCGTCGACTCCTGGGAGGCGTGCAGGAAGTCGTAGAGGAACTCCCGCTGCAGCTTGAGCAGCTCCTCGCCGGAGAACAGCCCGCGGTTGGCGTTACAGAACGCCCCGGCGTAGTCGAACGCGCGCGGGTCGGACTCGCCGTAGACGGCCAGCTTCGCGTAGTTGACGTCGCCGGTGAGCTCCGTCTCGTCCTGGTTCTTCTTGTCTTTCGGCTCGAACGTCTCGATGCACTCCCGGCGGTTCTCGTCGGCGACGAGCCGGACGACCTCGACGTGCTCGTCGAGCACGCGCTGGAGGTCGTCGTCGTAGTGCGCGAGCAGCTCGTTCAGGTAGAACTCCGATGCCGGATCCGGGTGCTGGTCGTTCCGGAGGGTGTACGGAGCGTCGAGCCGCTCGTTGAGGTCCTCGATCACCGCCTCGCGCTGCGGGCGCGGGAGGAGCACGAGCGGGTCTTGGTTCATCGGCGAGCGCACCGTGTCGTCGCCCGGATCCTGGTCGTCGATCACCGAGCAGAGGTCGACCCATTGGAAGGTGTACATCCGGCCGGCCTCCTCGTGGGTGTACGCCTCGAAGTACCGGCGCGTGAGGTAGTCGAAGTGGGACTTCCCGGAGCCGACCGGGCCCAAGAGGAGCTTGATCCGCTTCTCGGGGCCGAGCCCCCGAGCGCCGGACTTCACCTTGTTGACGAACTCGTGGATCGCCTCGTGGACCTCGCGACCGTAGAAGACGTTCTCGCCGTCGTGGAGCGGGTCGTCGGCGGCGAGCGAGTACTCGACCACGCCGCGTTCCTCGTCGTACCGCGTACCGTAGTGGTCGAACATGTCGGCGACGCGCTGGTGCGCGTTCCGCGCGATGCGCGGCTCTTCGTACAGCGCGTCGAGGTACCAGTCGAACGAGCGGGGTTCCCGAAGGTCGTCCGGGACGTTCGTCCGGTACTCCTCGCTGAGCCGTTCGAGCGTGTGTCGTTCTGACATTGTATCACGTTTCTCGGACGGGCGAGGACCTCGCGGCCGGACCGGGAGTCCGGGTTCGGCCGGCGGTCGCGACCCGGCCGTCGGGCCGGATCCGCCGCGCGGACGCGCGGCTCTCCGTGCCGGAACGACGGCTCGTCGAGCCGCGAACGCCGCTGTCGTCGAGGGGGACCCGCCGCGGGTCACCGTTTCGCCCGTAACCGAGGCTATATGTATGGGAGGGATTCACACTCATAAGTGTGTCGGCGGTTCACACGTGACACGCGCCCGGGGACCCGCCCGCGGCTTGCGGTTTTCGCGTCCGTGAGGCGGCCGGAATCGGCACGCAGCGGACATAAAACGGGGGTGTGGACGATCGGAGGCTGAAAGCGGTCGCGACTGGAGGTCGAACCGAGTCCGCCGTCGGAGACCGGTTGCGGCCCGACCGACGTCCGAACCGGTTCGGTCTGGTACCGGTTCGGCCTGATACCGGTTCGGCCTGGTACCGGTTCGGCCGGGAACCGGAAACGTCGCCCCCGGTGCGCAGTCTTTTGCCGGTCGCCGCCTCACGCCCGGTGTGACGTTCAGTATCTGCGTTCGCGAGCGGTACACCGACGACGACGGCGACGACCAGGTCCGCTACGGCGTGGCGGTGACCACCCGACTGCCGGGGGTCGGCACGCTGTGTCCGTTCGCGTCCGCGGACGGCGCGGTGGCGACGCAGTCGCTCGTCAACGTCGAGCTCGGCCGGAAGGGGATCGAGTACCTCGGCGACGGGCTCGCCGTCGACGACGCCTTGGAGGCCCTGTTGAACGCCGACGAGGGGAAACCGGAGCGTCAGCTCCACGGCGTCGACGCCGACGGGACCTTCGCGTTCTCCGGCGACGAGTGCCGCGACTGGTACGGGCACGTCGAGGGGGAGAACTACACCGTCGCCGGCAACCTCCTCACGGGCGAGGACGTGGTCGACGACACCGCGGCCGCATATGAGTCCGACGCCCACGGCGACGCCCCGCTCGCGGAGCGGCTGATCGACGCGCTCGCGGCGGGCCACGCGGCCGGCGGCGACAAGCGGGAGGACTTAGAGGTCCAGTCCGCGGCGCTCCTCGTCAGTAACACCGAGGAGGCGGTCGACGACCCGTACTACAACGACCTCCGCGTCGACGCGAGCGAGACGCCGGTGGCCGACCTCCGCGAGACGTACGAGACGGCGAAGCGCGGCTACGAGACGGTCTTGGAGAAGTACGCCGACGAGATGGACGAGGGCGACGCCGACGGCGACGGAGACGGCGACGAGTAGCCCTCGCGAGAGGCGCTCTCCGCCCCCTACAGCGACAGCCGCGTCAGAATCGGCAGGTGGTCCGAGGGGTACCGACCGCGGTCGTCGCGGTCGGCGAGCGTGGCGAACGCCGCGACGTCGAACGCCGGCGAAACGAGCGCGTGGTCGATCCGACGACCGTCTATCAGCCGCGCGAAGTCGGTGAGGCTCGTCTCCGGGCCGTGTCGGAGGTCGGCGACCGCGGCGGCGTCGCGGAGCGCGGGCGGGTCGTCGCTCGGGGTCTCATGGCCTCGGGAGTCCGCCTTCGGGTCGTCGCCGAGAAGTATCCGATGCGGGTCGGACCCCGGCGTGCAGTTGAGGTCGCCGACGAGAACGGTCGGGCTCGATCCGCCGGGTTCGTCGGCGGCTCGCTCGCCCATCTCGGGGAGTCGCTCGCGGAGCAGCCGCGCCGACTCGCGCCGCGCCTCCGCGCTCACGTGGTCGAAGTGCGTGTTGACGACGAGCGGTTCCGCGGTCCCGTCGACGGCGCGGACCCGCGCCCACGTCGCGATCCGCGGGTGGGCGGCGCCCCAGTCGGTGGACGGCCCGCTCGGCGTCTCGGAGAGCCAGAATGTGCCGTCGGCGACGACTTCCCAGCGGTCGGACCGGACCGCTATCGGACACCCCTCGCCCTCGCCGCTCGCCGACCGCCCCCGTCCGACGAACTCGTAGCTCGGGAGCCGATCGCGGAGGTCCCGCCGCTGCTCCGGAAGCGGCTCCTGAAACGCGGCGACGTCCGGGCGGTGGAAGCGGACGAGTCGCGCGACTGCGTCGCGGCGGTCGTGCCAGGCGTCGTGGTGGTCGCCGCGGTTGGCGTAGCGGACGTTGTAGCTCAGTACCCGAATCGCGGTCATAGTCGGGAGAATCGTGGGCGAGGCGATTAAAAGGGAGGGAACGCGACGCCGCTCGGTCCGCCGACCGAACCGCGCCTACGCCGAGAACTCGTACAGCTCGTCGCCGACGTGGTGGATCGACTCGACGACCTTCCCGCTGTCCCCGACCATCTCGTCGCCGTCGACCATCGCGCGGCCGACCGCGAGCACCTTCTCGTGCGTCTCCTCGGCGATCACGACGAGGTCGCCCTCGCGGATCTCCGAGTCGGCCTCGACGATGCCGGGTCGCATGACGTCCGCGCCGTCGGAGACGAACGAAATCGCGCCCGCGTCGACCGTGACGATCCCGGTCTTCGGCTCGTAGTCGTTCGCGCCCCGGACGGTGAGGAACGGCTCGTCGTCGTCGACGTAGAAGACGGCCGGCTCGCCGTCGACCAGGACGAGTTCGTAGTTCGCGTCCACGAACTCGACGAACTCGAACGTGTCCCCGTCGATGTCGACGCCGAGGTGGTCGGCGACCGCCTCGCGGATCGCCGCGATGTCGTCGCTCCGGAGGTGGTGCCGCGATTTCACTTTCATGGGCGTCCCGTCGACCGCTCGGCCGATAAATGGTCCGCTCCGCGGCGTGAGTGGGGGCGTACCCCCGCTCAGCGTCCCGCAATCTTCCCGGGCGCGCCGCGGATCTCCCGCCGAGCGCGGTGATATTCACCGCGCGCGCCGCGATCCCCCCGCCGGTCATGCCGATCCCCGCCCTCGGGGCTCTCATGCGGTTGGACCGATCAAAACGGCCTTAAGCAACCTCTTCATATCAGTTCGTATGCTCAACCCGCTCATCGCGAACGTCGCGAACACGCCCGCGATCGTTCTCGGGGTGATCGCGACGCTGACCGTCGTCCTCGTCACCAGCCTGAAGGGGACGGGGTGGGACCCCACGACCGACATCTCGGACGAGATACTCGAACGCCGCGCGTCCGCGGTCCCCGAGACGGACTTCCCGGAGCCCGGTAACCGCGCCGTCGGCGGCGGCGGTGGCGGCGGCGCCATCCCCGCGGGCGGCGCCGAGGGCGAGGAGGGCGAACTGGAGGACGGCAGCGCCGTCAGCGCCGGCCCCGCCGACGTAGAGGAGGTCGAGCAGTTCGAGGTCGAGTTCGTCAAGCAGGGGGAGACGGTCGAGCTCTCGAACGACCAGCCCATCTTGGACCAGGGCGAAGACGAGGGGTGGGACCTCCCGTACGCCTGCCGACAGGGCCAGTGCGTCTCCTGTGCCGGGCACATCACCGACGGCCCCTCGGAGGACTTCGTCGAGCACGACAACCAGCAGATGCTCGAGGAGGCCGAGATCGACGACGGCTACACCCTGACCTGCGTGGCGTACCCCCGCGACTCCTTCAGCATCGAGACGGGCGAGGCACCGTAGTCCGTCCGGCGGACCGCGATCGCCGTCCCAGATCGAGCACACGCGTTTTCTCCCTCTTCTCCGCCCGCTCGCGACACCCTTTTTCCCGTCTCGGCCGAACGACTGGTATGGCAGTCACCACGGTCCTCGGCGGCGGCGCCGCGCTCCTCGTCGCGGCCGCGGCCGCGCTCGTCTACCGCGACGCCGCGCGCGTCGGGGTGGACCTCGGCTCGCCGCCGCTGTGGGCCGGCCTCCTCGTCGTCACCTCCGGTGCCGCCCTGACCACCTTCCTGCTCGTCCCCGACGCGCCCCTCCCGGGGGTGCTCGTCTTGGCCGCGCTCGGGCCGCTCCTCTATCTCCTCGAACGCGACGACTCCATGCACGGCGACGATCCCGCCGACCCGACCCGCCTCCCGAGCGAGTCGGAGCGCGCGGACGACTCCGAGGAGTGACTGCGGCGTAACTGGGAACGGTTTCGATATCCCTTCCCGAGGGATCGACGGTGACACAGTTCGTTTCGTCGGTTCGAACCGCTCGGAAACCGCAAGCTTCCATAGGCTCGGGTGTTAACTCTCGCCAATGAGCGACGAGAGCCTCGCGGACCGAGTCGAAGAGTGGATGGTCGGACAGATGCCGATCATCCAGATGCACGGCGGAACGAGCGTCGTGCGCGAGGCGGACCCCGAGAGCGGCGAGGTCGTCGTCGAACTCGGCGGCACCTGCTCCGGCTGCGGCATCTCGAACATCACGGCCGACAACATCCGCCGCGACCTGATCATGGACTTCGACGAGGTGGACAACGTGACGGTGCGGACCGCTTCCTCCGGCGATCAGGGCGCCTCCACCGTCGAGGGCGGTCGCGGCGGCGAGCTGAAACACGAGACCGAGTCCGCGAACCACTTCTGAAACGGATCGGTCCGCGGCTCTCTCCGTTCGCTACCTCACAGCGACGTGAACGGCAGCGTCGCGAGCGAGTCGGGACCGTAGTCGAGCGCGTCGGCTTGGGACGTTCCCTCCGGCGTCGCCAGGTCGATCACTCGCGGCGCGTTGTCGACTGCGCCGTCGCGCGCGCCGCCGAAGACGAACGCCTCGGGATCAATCGACACCGCTCGCAAGCTTCCTCGGTCTTCTGACCCGACGATCGGCAGCACCTCCCAGTCCGAGAGGTCGGCGCCGCCGACCACCGACTTCGGTATCGAGACCACTGCCGTGTTCGACTCGAAGCTGGCGAACACCTCCGGCGTGCCGAGGCCCTGTCCGTCGGCGTCGGTGATCCCTCTGCCGAAGCCGCTCGCGTCGACCCGGTACTGCCACGGATCGGCGAACTGAGCCGTGAGGTCGAGGTCGCCGAGCGCACTCGTTCGTCCGCCGTTCGCCTCGGGATCGCGGAGGTATACGAGGAAGTAATGCGGCGAGAAGTCGCCGCCGAACGTGTCGTACAGATTCTCGACCTCAAAGGCGAACCGGTACTCGTCCTCCGTCTCCAAGACGCGGAACGAACGCAGGTCAAACGCGCCCTCCTCGAAATCATCGCCGGTGGGATAGACGTACTCGCCGGGCCCGTTGTCGTCGCCCTGCGGATCGCTGATCTCGGCGACGATATCGCCGGGTGCGACGGTGACGCTCCCCGATGCCAGCTCGTCCCCACCGTCCGGCTCTCGGACGACGATATCGAACGTGCCGATCCGCGAGATCCGGAAGCCGATCTCGACCGTCTCGTCCGTCGCGTTCGGCGGGAGCCGGACGTTGCCGAGCGCCTCCACCTCGTCGTCGACGAGTATCTCGACGTTCGTCCCGCCGACGAAGCCGGCGTCGTTGGAGCCGGTCGCGGTGATGAACGCTTCGTTGAGGTCGGCCTCGTCCGCGATATCGACGGTCAAGTCCTGCTCCGGCCGCTCGTACTCGGGGAGCCGGTTGATCTCGGCTCCCCGCGCCGGGCGTAGCCTGACGGCCGTTCCGCCGCTCGGGGCCGTCGACGCGAGCAGCGTCGTCTCGGGGTCGACGACCGCCTCGTCGATCCGGACGCCCGTCGGGTCGGCGTCGACGCCGGCACCGAGCGCGTCGGAGTGGATCTCGGCGACGTACTTCGGACCGCTTCGACCGTTGCCGTTCCCGCGTCCGTTGCCGTTCTCGCGGCCGGGCGCCTCGCCCGACTTCCCGGGAGCGAGGAACTCCAGCGGGACGTCCACGGCTCGGCCGTCGCCGTTCGTCATGACGCCGACGTACCACTCCTCGTCCGCCCGGCGCGCGATCGCGAGGTAGTCCCCGATCGCGGAGCCGACGACGCGGGTCTCGTCCCAGCCGGCCGCCGGGACCGACTCGATGAACCCGAACTCCGGTTCGGCGTCGAAGTTCTCCGCGTCGGGGGTGTACCCCTCGTACTCGGCCGGAATCGGGGAGGAGGCCCCCGGCTCGGTGACCGCGACGGCGTTGAGGTTGAAGCCGCCCACGTCGCCGGTGAACCCCTCTTCCCCCTCGGCGTAGTCGAGCTCGATCGCGATCTCGTTGTCGCCCGCGTCGAGCTCGACTTCGGTCGCGAACAGGTCCCAGTCGTCCCAGTAGTCGGTGAAGTCGGGCTCGATCGTCTCGGTCTCCCCGTTGACGCGCAGAGTCGCCCGCGGCGCGCCGGCGTCGACGACGCGTCCCGCGTTCTCCTCGGGCGCGCTCGCGTACCGGAGGCGGAGGTCGTACGTCCCGGCCGCGGGGACGTCGCTGACCGTGAACGAGACCGACGACCCGCTCGGGGCGCGGTTCGGGTCGACGGCGACGAAGTTGGTCCCGAACGCGTTCCGCCACGAGTCGTCGGTGACGAGGCCGTCGATAGCGCCGGCGGCGGCCTGGAGCGCCTCGCCGACCGCGAACGTCTCGTCGACGTACCCCTCGATCCGGTCGGCGGCCATCTGGAGCCCGCTGAGGTACGTCGGGTACATCGCGAGCTGCTTCGCGCGGGTGGTCTGGATCTGGTCGCCGCGGTCGTCGCCGAAGGTGAGATCGAAGATGCCCGGCTGGAAGCTCACCGGACCGGCGAGGTTCCGCGTGAACGGGAGCGTGACGTGGTGATCGCGGCCGACGTTCGAGCCGAGCTGGCCGAAGCCGTCGTACTCTTGGGCCTTGACGACCTCGCGGTTCGCCACGTTCGGGTAGGTGCGGATCTCGCCGGTCGGCTTGATCCCCTCGTGGATCTCCAGCAGCTGGCGGCCCGCGGCGGCCTCGCGGATCACCAGCCGGTGATGGTTCACCGCGAGCTGGTTGTGCTGGTTGTGCGTCGGCTCGGAGCCGTCGCCGTCGATGCCGAGCCCCGGGTCGGAGACGTAGCCGTTCTTGATCGAGTTGATGCCGACCTCGTCGTACCCCGCGAAGACGTCCTCGTCGAGGATCGCCCCCTCGTAGTTCGGGAGGTTCCCGGCGGTCTCGTTGTGGATCGTCATCTCGACGGGCTCCGGAAGCGACGCGCCGAAGTCGGTCACCTCCCGCACGTCGAAGTCCGGGTACGAGTCGTCGACGCCGAACCCGAAGCCGGAGCCGTCGCCCGGATAGGTGCTCCATCCCTCGTTCCATCCCTCGACGAGCACGCTGTCGATCCCGTTCTCGCTCGCGAACCGCATGTACCGCTTCATCCGCTCGGTCCGGGCGCCGTGCGTGTAGGCGGCCGGGTTCCCGCCCCCGGCCGCGATCGCCTCGTCGGTCCTGTACTCCCAGTTGGCCGACCCGGCGATCATCGTCCACCAGATGCCGACGTACTTGCGCGGCTCGATCCAGTCGGTGTCGGGCTCCCCGCCGGCGGTCGGGAGCGCCGACTCGTCGAGCGGGTCGGAGAGCAGGGGGACGAGCTGCGACTCGATCAGTCCGCCCGGTCGCTCGACGACCTGCATCGTCCGCCAGGGCGTCGCCGCGGGCAGTTCGAGCGAGGCCTTCGTCCCGTCGGGGAGGGGCGTCAGCGCCGTGGCGAACTCGGTCCCCCCGTCGTCGTCGCGGGGCGCGAGCGTCGCCGCGGCGTAGTCGTTGAGGTTCGCCTCGTGGACGCTCAGGTAGGCGTCGCCGGCGTCGACGGTCAGGGGCGTGTGCGCGCCGGTCCGGATCGGCGTCCCGGTCGGCCGCGTCTCGCGGGTCCCGCCCGGAATCTCCGAGAGCGGCGTCTCGGCGTACTCCTGCTCGAACCGCGGGTTCGTCACCTCGTTTCGGATCCACCACGCGTCGTAGTCGTCCGCGAACGCGACGCCGGTGTTCTCCGACTCGACCACCGCCCGCTCGGCGTTGCTCGCGAATCCCTCGCCGAGGACGACCCGGAGCCCGAGCCCGTCGTCGAAGACGCGGACCTGCAGGGTGGCGGCTCGGCCGTCCACCGCCCCGTCCGCGCCGGGGCCGTTGCCGCCCTCCGCGTCCCCGTCCGTGAGCCCGATGTGCAGGGCGTTGTACTCCGCGGATACCTCCTCGAACGCGCCCCACACCGGCTCCCACCGCTCGGTGGCCGCCTCGCGCTCGGTGCCCGTGACGGTCAGGGGGACGGCTCCCCCGTCGGCCGCGCTCGACGCGCCGAACGAGGCCTGATTCCGGAAGTCGAACCCGAGCGGCGACGGCTCGACGTACGTCGTCCCGCCGCGAGCGACCTCGTAGGTCGGGACGCCGTCGGCGACGTCGACGGTCACCGCGATCGATCCGTCCGGCGACTCGACCGTCTGGACCGGTCCGTCGGCGTCGTTCGCGACCGCCTCGGCGTCCGCGGCGGGCACCTCTCGCGAGTACGCGGCCGCGGCCACCAGCGCCCCCACGCCGCCGAGAAATCCGCGACGGCTCGTCTTTCCAAATTTGTGCTGTGATTCTTTTTCGCGCATTGTGATCTCGCCATGAACGCGATGTTTGTTAATGATATTGTAACGAACGAGAGGTGTTTCATCCGTACGCATTCGAGTAAAAAATACGCGAACCAACGCGTTCGGACCCGGCGTCGAGTCGAGGGCGGCGACGGCTCGTCGGCTACAGGGCGTTCTCTAACGCGGACGCGACGCTCCGCGCCTTCTCCGCCAGCGGCTCCGGCACGTCACCGGCCGCCTCCGCCTCCCGCAGCTCGTCGTCGTCGACGCGCTCGACCCGACCGCCCGGGTGCTTCACCACGTCGACGTGGAGGTCAACGTAGCGGGCGGCGTCGGGGAACACCTCGACCGGGGTGCAGACGTTGACGTAGGTGCCGCGAACCGTCCCGTCGCGCCCGCGGTACGTGGTCGGGTACCACCACCGGCCCTCCTTCAGGCTCGTCTCGGCGACGTCGCCCGCCTCGCGAGGGGTGCCGAGCCCGTCGTAGCTGCCGCCCCCGGTCATCTCGCGCTCGACCGCGACCGACCCGTCGGCGTCGACTCCGGTCACCGTCGCCTCGCCGAGGGTGATCAGCCTCCCGTCCGGCTTCCCGTGTTCGAGCCGGAGTGCGTCGCCCTCGCTCGGACCGAACGCGTCGGTCACGACGCCGAACGGGAACTCGGCGTCCGGGTCCGGATCGCAGAGCGCCTCCGCGAGGTCGACGCCGGCCGAGGCGTCGGCCGACCCCGCCTTCACCCGGTGGTGTCCCGGCATCGTCGACGTCGCCTCGCGGCGCCGGTCGTCGAGCGCGAACCGGCTCTCGCGGCCGAACCACACCCAGACGCCCGCGTTCGGCAACGCGATCGGCTCGTCGCGGAGGAGGCCGGGGTCGTCGAGGACGCCGATCCCGCCGGCGGCGTCGACCGCCTCGTCGAGCCCCTCCGCGGCCGCGACGGCGCGCTCCAGCCCGGCCTCCAGCGTCTCCGTCCCCGCGTCGACCGCGGGGGGCTTCCAGACGGCCCGCCAGCCGTCCGGCGGCTCCAGTCCGAGGAGGTCGAGCATCCCCGAGAGCTCCCGCGCGGCCTCGTCGTTCCGGACGTCGACCCTGGTGCCCGACCCCGGTTCGAGCGCGACGAGCCCGCCGCCGGCGCGCAGCGAGCCGTCCAGCCCCGGACGGCGGTCCGTCCACGGCGCCGCGGACTCGTCGACCCGCACCCGGACCGGGTCGCCGGTCTCGACGCGGTCGTCGACGCTCCCGTACGGGAGGTACCCCTCGGCGGTGGCGTCGTCGCCGCCGCCGACCCGGAGCCGCACCACCGCCCCGCCGCCGAGCGTCTCGGTGACCTCGCCGTCGAGGACGGTCCCGGGCGGCGTCGGGTCGGTCCACGCGAGCGCGTCGCGTCCGACGCCCGCCAGCCGCTCCCGGAGCCCGGCCACGGTCTCGGGATCGCCGCGGACGCCGACGCCCTGTCGGTCTCCCGTCGTCTCGATCCGGACGTCCGGCGGCGCGTCCCCGAAGTCCGCGTCGAATCGCCGCCGGATCGGCGGCGACGCGTCGACGACCTCGTGGCCCGCGTCGAGCAGGAGTCGCGTCAGCGCGGTGGCGTAGACGCCCCGGACGCGGACGGCCGCGGTCACAGCTCCTCCGGGTCGCGGGCGAACCGGACCCGATCGTGGACCGTCTCGCCGAGCGAGAGCTCGACGAGGACGGGGCGCTCGCCGCCCTCGTCGGCGGCGTCCTCGTTGCCGTCGCCGCCCTCGCCGTCCCCGTCCGCCTCCGCCGTCCGCAACACCCGCCCGCCCTCGACCGGCGCGCCCCACCCGTCGAGCGAGAGGTAGCCGCGGAGGTCGCTCCCGTGGGTGAACAGGTCGACGTCCGCGGTCGGGTGCTCCTGCCGGTCGGCGGTGCTGTGGGCCAGTTCCATGTCCGAGTAGTACGGGCAGTCGGCGGCGAAGAACGCCCGCAGGCGGTCGGCGTCCTCGGCGACCAGCCCGGCGACGCGGTCGGAGGCGTCCGCGATCGCGTCCGCGTCGAGCCCCGCCTCGCGGAGCGCTCGCTGCGTCCGTCGGTCGAAGTGCATACCGGCCCTTCGGGCGCCGCGGTTTCAACTCCATCGGCTCGGCGCGGGGCGGGTCCCGCCGGAGGACGACTCCCGATCGGCCGCGGTCCGGCCACGGCTTAAGTCATCCCGGGCCGAACCAGGGCGTATGCCATCCCGGTCGGACCCGGTCCAGTCGCGCGCCGACGACGACCGCGACCTCTACGATGTCGCCACGTGGGAGGAGCGCACCTCTCTCGACGGGCTCTCGGTCGCGCTGTACTGGCTCATCACCCGCTCCGCGAAGGCGCTCGTCGTGTTCGTCGCGCTTCTGGGGCTCCTCGCCATCCTCGGGTCGTTCGGCCTCGGGCTGGTCTTCGACCCCGCCGTCGCCATGCTCGTCGGGCTCTCGGCGATCCCGGCGTTCGGGCTCGCCGCGTACGTGTACGTCTCCGACGTCACGACCGCGGAGCCGCTCTCCCTGCTCGTGGCGACGTTCCTGCTGTCTATCCTGACGGCGACGTTCGCCGCGGTGCTCAACAGCTACGCGCAGCCGCTCTTCTCCCCGCTCGGCTTCCCCGGGATCGTCCTCTTCTTCTTCGTCATCGTCGGTCCCGTCGAGGAGACGGTGAAGCTGCTCGCCGTCCGGCTGTACGCGTACACTGACGACCGGTTCGACGCCGTCGTCGACGGCGCGGTGTACGGGGCGATCGCCGGCCTCGGCTTCGTCGTCATCGAGAACCTCGTGTACATCGCCCGGACGGTCGAGATGTCGGAGCTGACGCTGGGGCTCGCCGTCCTCGGCGCGGGCGACGGGATCACGGCGCTGCGAGCGCTCGCGGGGCCGGGCCACGTCGTCTACTCGGCGTTCGCGGGGTACTACCTCGGGCTCGCGAAGTTCAACCCCGAGAACCGCGGCCCGATCGTGGTGAAGGGGCTCGTCATCGCGGCCGCGATCCACGGGCTGTACAACACCCTCGTCGGCCCGGTGACCTCGGTGATCCCCGCGCTCACTCCCATCCCGCGGCTCCCGGCGCTGTTCCTCTTCGTCCTCCTGTTCCAGGGCGCGTTCGGCTACGTCCTCCTCCGGAAGATCTGGCGCTACCGGGACGCGTACGTGGAGACGCGCGACGCGGTCGGCCCGGACGTCGAACCGGAGCTCACGGAGTTCGAGGATTGACGACGGCCGTTTTTAAAACAGATCACTCCGGCGGCGACTCCACGCGCGACCGGTCGCCCGTGCCGCCGGTGAGCGCGCTCGCGAGCGCCCCCTTCACGACGACCTCGTCGCCGAGGTCGGTGAGCTTGACCTCCGGGACGTTGATGAACACCATGTCGGAGAGCTTCTCTCGGATCGGGTCGAGCACCCGGTCCGGGTTGTTGAGCGCGACCGCGCCGCCCACGCTCACGACGAGCGGGGCGTACGCGTGGATCACGTTGGCGACGCCCATGGCGTTCCAGTGGGCCACCTGGTCGATCACGTGGTCGGCGAAGACGTCCTCGCCCGCCGCCTCGAACACGTCGACCGCGGAGAAGTCCGGGTCCTCGACGGGGAGCGACGTCTCGATCGGGTCCTCGGCGTGGAGTTCGCGGGCGTACTTCGGGATGTTGTTTCCGGAGCAGTACCCCTCCCAGTGCCCGTCGAGCCCGCACCCGCAGGTCATGAACCCGTGCGGATCGACGGTCATGTGGCCCACCTCGCCGGCGTTCCCGTCCCACCCCGAGAGCACGTTGCCGTCGACGGCGACCCCGGCGCCGATCCCCGAGGAGATCGTGAGGTACACCATGTCGTCCGGGTTGCGCTCGGCGTGGAACCGCTCGCCGATGACGCCGGCGACGGTGTCGTTGTGGAGGTGGACCTCGTCGGTGCCGAGGAGCTGCGAGACGGGCCCGACGAGCGGGATGCGCTCGACCGTGTCCGGGAGGTTCGCCGGCCCCTGGACGACCCCGGCCGCCAGGTCGAGGGGGCCGATCGAGCCGATCCCGGCCGCGACGACCTCGGTCGGGTCGATCTCGGCGGCCGCGCACGCCCCCCGGACGACGCTCAGCACGGCCTCGGTCACGGCGATCCCGTTCGGACCGCGAGGGGTCCCCTGCGCGTCCGATCCGAGGACCGTCGCGGTGCCGTCGCCGACGACCGCCCGGACGTTCGTCGCCCCCAGGTCGACGCCCACGTAATACATCGGCTAGAACGGCGGACCGGTGTCACTTAAGCGGGACGCTTCCCGAGGCGGTTCGTCCCGTTCGGCGCGCGGTGAGGGCGGCGAGGTGTCGCCCTGACCGGCGCGCGGAGACGGGTCGGTCACTCAGGCGGCGACTTCCCGCACGAAGGTCACCGGGCACGGCGCCGAGAGGATGACCTCCTGAGCGACGCTGCCGAAGACGGCCTTCCCGGTCGGCGACCGGCGCCGCCCGCCGACCACCACGCGGTCGGCCTTGACGGCCGAGGCCGCCTCGACGACCTCGTCGGCGTGATCGCCGACCGCGCCGCGGATCGTGTACGAGACGCCGGCCTCGTCGAGCGCCTTCGCGAGCGCACGCGTCGTGGTGTGCCGCTCCGCGACCGCGTTCGGCGTCGACCCCTCGCTCGTCGGGTTGACCCCGAGCTTCGACCGGACTCCGTCGAACTCCTCGTCCGAGAACACGTGGGTCAACACGATTTCCGCCCCCGCGGGCTCGGCGACCGCGATGGCCTCCTTCGCGAGCTGCTCTGTTTGTTCCTCGTCTTCGGTTCCGACCGCTAGTAGCACCGTTTCTATGCTCATACCTCCCTTTCGCCGCCCGCCCGGATAAAGCTGTCGAAGTTTTAACTCAGTTCTGAATTAATTTTCTTACGATCGATCCTTACGTTTCTCCCTTGCCTCCGCGTCGTCCTCAGCCGGCGTTCCGGCCGCGTCCGCCTCGGGCGGCTCCGGTTCGCCCGGCGGATCGACGAACAACGGTTCGCCGGTCGGGCGGCCGTAGTCGACGATCCAGTACCGACCGCGGTACGCGCCGACGTTCTCCGGCTTGAGCTCGTCGAAGTGAAAGCGGTCGCGGTGCGGCGCCAGCGCCCTCCGAACGCGGTCGAGCGCCTCCTCGCGGACCGGCTCCTCTGGGGGGACCTCCGCCCGCGGCATGACGATCCAGTCGCCGTCGGGGTCGCCGTCGAGGACGGGCAGGAACGGGTGCGACTCGACCGCCGACCAGATCCGTCGCTCTCGTCGGTTCTGCGGGCGCCCGTCGCCCATCTCCGCCGAGGGACCGTACCGCGCCAGCTTCGCGACGAGCGGATCCCCGTGGGTCGGCTCCGGAGTTCCGTCGGTCGGCTTCGGAGTTCCGTCGGTCGGCTTCGGAGTTCCGTCGGTCGGCTTCGGAGTTCCGTCGGTCGGCTTCGGAGTTCCGTCGGTCGGCTTGGCATCCCCGTCGGACGTCCTCGGGTCCCCGCCGATCGATCCGGGAATCCCGACGGCGACGCGACCCGTGCCGACCCCGACGACGTCCGCCGTCGACGTCGCCCCCGACGCGGTCGCCTCCGCCGCCGCTCCCGCCTCGCGGAGCCGCTCCAGCTCCGCGGTCAGTTCGTCGAGCGCCTCGCGCTCGCCCGGCGCGAGCTCGTGGAAGTACGTGCGCGCCTCCCCCGCCGGCCACGACCACGTCCGGCCCGCGTACTCCCACTCCGTCTCCTCGACGGCGACTCGCTCGAGCGCGTTCCGGCGGGCCGCTCGCAGGCGACGGGCCGCGGTCGACAGCCGGTCGGCGACCGCCGGCGGGATCGGGTCCTGTCGCATTCGGTCACAGTACCCGGTCCGCGGTCAATAGGTTGTCGTCCACGAGACTCCGCCGCGCCTCGCCACGACCGCGCCGCCTCGGCGCCGCCTCGGCGCCGCATCGGCTGCCGAGCGTTTATGTATCGCCTCCGACTCCTTCGCCTATGCCCCGGTGTACCTTCGACGCCGACGAGGTCTCCGTCCCCGGCGACCTCGCCGACGACTGGCGCTGCCCGCGAACGGCCGTCGAGGGAGGCGATCACTGCGCGTTCCACGACCCCGACGCGCTCTCGAACGGGGACGCCGCCGGCGAGCTGCTCGAATCCCTCTCTGCGACGCCCGAGGCCGACCTGTTCGCGATTGACCTCGGCGAGCGGCGCTTCGCCCGCGAGCGGAAGCGGTTCGTCGGAGCCCGCCTCTCGGCGCTCGACCTCTCCGACGAGCTGATCGAGCGCGGCGACACACACCCGCTCGACCTCCGCGGCGCTCGAATCGGTGCGCTCGACTGTCACGACGCGCGGATCGAGGCGGACTTCGACCTCGGTGGGTCGCGGATCGGGACCGTCGACGCGACCGACTGCGTCGTCGACGGCGACTGCTCGCTTCGCGAGTCCGCGCTCGGCCCGGCGACGCACCCCGACGCGCGGGTCGACCCGGACGCCGACGGCCTGTGGATCGGGGCCGTCGACGCGGCGGAGCGACCCACCGACGGCGGCCCCCCGGTCGGTGACGCCGCCTCCACACCGGTGCGGTTCGACGACGCGCGCGTCGGCGGGCGCCTCGTGCTCACCGACGCGGTCGTGAACGGCGACGTCGAGGCGACGGAGTGCGTCGTCGACGGCCGGTTCGAGTTCAAGCGCGGCGCGGTCGAGGGGCGGCTCTACTGCCCGGGACTCACGCTCCGGGGTGAGCGCCACCACGCGAACACCTCCGAGCTCACGCTCCGACTCACCGAGGTGCGCTCGCACGTCGTGCTCGAACACCTCCGGAGCCGGGGGGCGCTCCTGCTGAACGACCTCCACGTCGGGGGCGACCTCCGGCTCGACGCCGTCGACCTCGACGACTCGCTCTGGCTCGGCGCCGTCGATGACGAGTCGACGACGCTCGGCCCCGCGATCGTCGCCGGGAACCTCTCGGTCCGGAACGGCCGGATCGGCGGCGACGCCGACCTCGCGGAGGCGCGGACGGGCACCCTTCCCGGTCCGGTCGTCGACGGCTGCCTCGACCTCTCGGGCACGACCGTCGCGGGCGCGTTGACCTGCACGCCGCGGCTTGCCGACACGACGTTCCCGGTTGCGCGGCTGCGCCGTGTGACCGTCGGCGCCGGCTCGCTCTCGCAGCCGACAGCGAGCGGTCCCGTCGGGTACGACCTCCGGAACGCCACGCTCGGCGACGTCCGACTCGGGACGAACGGCGGGTCCACCGACCGCCTCCACCTCGTCGAGACGACGTTCGACGGCTTCGTCTTCGGACGGAACCGCGACGCCTTCGAGGCGGCCGACTGGCGGATCCACGAGGTCCCGGAGACCGTCGACGGCGACGGCACCGGCTACCGCGGGCTCGCGACGGCCACCGTCGCCGCCGACGCGATGGCGCTCGCGGACGACCTCCTCGCGGCGGCCGCGACGTTCGAGGGGTTCCGGGACGCCCTCTCAGCCGCCGATCCGGTCGACGCGGTCGCGACCCTCGTCGGGGCCCGTGTCGACTTCGCCGCGATCGCCGGAGAGGCCGAGTCGTCCCGCGAATCCGCCCTCCCGGAACCGTTCGACGACCGAGAGAGCGACCGGGTGGGCCTCGTTCGCGGCCTCGCGGCGGTCGCCTCGGACGGCGGGGACGCGGTGAGCCCCGCGCCGACCGCCGTCGTCGCCCTCCGCGACCCCGACGTCCGCGCCGCGCTCGGCCGGGTCGACCCCGACGCATACCCCGCGCACGACCCGGGGAAGGCGGCCGCGCGCGGCGAGTTACAGAGCGCGATCGCCCCGGTGATCGCCGACGTCGACGCGGAGGTCCCCGACGCCGAGACGCTGGTCACCACCTACGTGCTCGCGCGCAACGGCGCGAACCGCGTCGGCGACACGAACGCGGCCTCTCGGTTCTTCCGGAACGAGATGCTCCAGCGTCGACGGGTCCACCGGAAAGAGGCCCGCGCCCGCGGGCCGCCACGGAAGCGCCTCGCCGCCGCGTCCGATTACGTCTCGAACGCGCTGTTCGACCTCAGCTCCGGCTACGGCGAACGCCCCGGCCGAGTGCTCACCTTCTCCGGGAGCGTCGTGTTCGTCTTCGCGGGGGCGTTCGCCGTGCTGCTCCCCGAACCTCCGTACGGGGGCGTCCTCGGGTACGGGCTGTTGAGCTTGGAGTCGTTCGTCGCGCTGATCCTCGGCGGCGGCACGGAGCAGTCCGACTTGGCCGTCCGGCTCGCCGCCACCCTGGAGGGGTTCGTCGGCGCGTTCCTCATCGCGCTGTTCGTCTTCGCGCTGACGCGGTCGCTCGAACGCTGACTGGGACGCGGCTCCGACGACGAAAGGCCCTTGATACGAGACGCCGAGAGTGAACCGTGAGCACGCTGTTCGTCAGACACGGGACGACCGAGTGGAACGAGGCGGGTCGGATCCAGGGGTGGGCGCCCGTCGGGCTCTCCGACGCCGGACGCGAGGAGGCCGCGGCGGTCGCCGACGCCCTCGTTGAGCGCCACGCGGTCGACGCGGTCGTCGCCTCGGACCTCGCGCGGACCGTGGCGACCGCCGAGCCGATCGCCGCGGCGGCCGGGGTCGAACTCGAGACCGACCCGCGGCTCCGCGA
Source organism: Halorubrum sp. Ea1 (assembly GCF_002252965.1). Classification (NCBI taxonomy): domain Archaea; kingdom Methanobacteriati; phylum Methanobacteriota; class Halobacteria; order Halobacteriales; family Haloferacaceae; genus Halorubrum; species Halorubrum sp. Ea1. The sequence goes on along the minus strand of NZ_NHPG01000059.1, from coordinate 11,509 downwards.
GCGCGACTTCGGCGTGTTTCAAGGCCTCTCTTCCGGCTCCTTCTTCGAGCGCTTCCCCGCGTTCGACCTGCTGGAGAACGGACGGGCCGCGGCCGAGCGCGAGCCGGAGAGCGGCGAGAGCTGGCTCTCCGTCCGCGACCGCGTTCTCGACGCGGTCGCGGATCTGCGCGCCCGCGAGGGGACCGTCGTCGCCGTCACGCACGTGAACCCGATCCGGCTCGTCGTCGGCGAGCGCAGAGACCTCTCGGTGGTGCGGTCGCTCACGGAGCTGTCGGCCGACAACTGCTCGGTCACCGAGATCGACGACGCGGGCGCGCTCGTCGGCACGAACGACCGATCGTATAAATAGCGGCGGGGGCCCGGGCTCGACTCAGTAGTCGGGCGCGTCGTCCTCGACCTCGCGCTTCAGCGAGTCGCGGCGGGACTTCGCGTCGCGGCCAGTCGCCTCCAGCAGGAACTCGTTTTTCGCGTCGACCGCGTCGGCGGCGGCGTCGGCGTTCCCCTCGGCGATGACGTCCTCGGCGGGCCGCTCCTCGAAGTGGACCGCGAGCTTGTCCTTCTTTCCACCGTACTCGGCGGCACCGGCCACGATTCGTTCGAAAACGGGATTGTCGGGGTCTTCGACCACGTACAGCTCGTGGTCCTGCCACTCCTCTGTGTCGGAGACCTCGCCGAAGTAGTCCTCGATGGAGCCCTTCAGGTCGGGCATGCGATCGTCCAGATGCTCGCCGCGGCGCATCTTGTACTCCTTCATGCCGCGACCGTTCGACAGGGGGGCGTAAACCAGTTTCGTCACGGGGTGTTCAGGCCGTTACGAGACCCCTCCGGCGCCGATCAGATCGGCCGCTCGGTGACGTAGCCGCGCTTGCACTCGGGGCAGATGTCGCCCGCGCGCATGGAGTTGCCGTCGGCGTCCCGGGTCATCCCGCACTCGGGGCAGTGGTACTCCGTCGTCGTCTCCGAGGTCGACGTCGAGAGGTCCGGGGTCTCCGCGCGGGTGATCCCCGTTCCGGCGTCGACCGGCTCCGCCTCCTCGCCCCGCGGTTCGATCGTGCCGCCGACCTCGTCCGCGTCGCGCTCCGACGCCTCGACGTACTCCGCGTCTCCGTCTCCGTCCGCCGACTCGGCCGCCTCGGGGGTGAGACCGCCCCCGAACTCCACGCCGCCGGCGTCGCCGTCGCCGACCTCCGCGCTGAACCCCTCGTCCTCCCCGCGCTGTTCGGGCCACGCCGTCGTCGACGGCTCCGGCTCGTCCGCCTCGTCGACCTCCGGCCACGCCCCGCGCTCGCGGTCGGCCGCCGGCTCGTCCGCCTCGTCGAGGATCACGCCGTCGTCGGTCGCCGCGTCCCGCTCGTCGCCCTCCGTCGACTCCGCGGTCTCGACCTCGGGGTACTCCGCGTACTCGTCGCCGCCCCCCAGCGAGCCCGCCTCGTCGTCCGGGCCCGATTCGAGGAGCTCCGCGTCCTCGTCGTCCGCGGGCGCGTCTCCCTCGTCGTCCGCGTCCGCGGCACCGTCTTCGGGTCTGTCGTCGGCCGCCGCGGCCGGTCCGTCGTCGATGATCACGGCGTCGTCGACGTCGTCGGTCGCGTCGACCGTCGGGCCCGCCTCGCCCGCCCCGTCGTCCGTCGCCGCGGCGTCCATCGAGACGGCGTCCGTTCCGACGACGTCCGGCCCGACGCCGCCCGTCGCGCCGCGGTCGTCGTCGACGCCCGGGGTCGCCCCGGCCCCCGCCGTTTCGGCGCCCGCGACGGCCTCGTCGGTCAGTTGCTCCATCGTCGTGACCTCGGTGTTCTCGCTCACGACCTGCGTCTCACCGCAGCGAGCGCAGGTCTTCACCTCGGTGACGGTCGTGACGACCTCGTTCCCGTCCTCCTCGCGCTCGCGCCGTAGTTCGGGCTCGTCGAAGTCGTGCCCGAGCAGACACCTGAGTCCCATTATGTCCGTCCTGCGGTGCCGAGGGTAAAAAACGCCCCGTCCGGCGTCTGACGCCCGGCGTACGCCCGTCTCGTCGGGCGGCCGTTTCGAACCGCGGTCCCGCGCGGGACGCTATCCCCGACCGCAGTACATAGACTCTTTGTGGATCGGTCGCGTACCTTCGGACATGCCGACCGTATCCTATCAGGGAGAGGAGATCGAGTGCGAGAAAGGCGCCGTGTTACGCGACGTGCTGAAGGAGGCCGGACTCTCCGTGTACAACGGCAAGATGAAACAGCTCAACTGCCGGGGCGCGGGGTCGTGCGGGTCCTGTGCGGTCCAGGTCGACGGCGAGGTGAGCGAACCCGGCAAGAAGGAGAAGGCCCGCCTCTGGTTCCCGCCGCACCACCCGAGCCACGACGTCCGACTCGCCTGTCAGACGAAGGTCGAGGGAGACGTTGAGGTGACGAAGGGCCGCGGGCTCTTCGGGCAGCACATCTGAGTCGGCCGTCTCCGGCCGTTGTACGCCGATACTTCGACGCCACCGCTCGCCGTCACCGGCCGAACCGATCGGCGGCGGCGACGCTCGGTGTCGTGATAAGTACCCGCGTCGGACGTGAGTCCGGAGCGGGCAAAAGTCTCGTTGTCGCGTGTCAGAGCCGTGTTCGGCGTCAGCCGGACCGACCCGCCTTATCGGATCGGCTTACTGCCGAACGACGTTGGACGCGCGCGGCCCCTTGGGCGAGGACTCGATGTCGAACTCGAGCTCCTGGCCCTCTTCGAGGTCCGGCCCTTCGACGTCTTCCATGTGGAAGAACACGTCGTCGTCAGCGTCGTCAGTCTCAATAAATCCGTAGCCGCCAGTGTCGTTGAAGAAATCAACCTTTCCGGTCGCCATTGCATCCTAGCGGACGCCCCGTTCGGGCATAAGGATTGCGAGTGTACAGTTACCACGGGTGAAGCCGAACAATTGTTGTCGTTGTGGGCTATTTTTGAGGCGATCGGTGCCCGCGCTCTGGGACTTATCGCGTCACACCGACCGATCCGTCGGTTATCCGGATCCGGCCGCCGGCGGAGGGACGTTTATGTTCGCCCGCCGCGATCGGCGTGTCGTGTTTCGATCGCTCAGGGAGAACGGACCGGCGTTGCTCGTCCCCGCCGCTTGGACCGTCGTCGCCGCGACGGCGCTCGACGTCGTCTCGACGCGCGCCCTGTTCGTCGCCCACGTCGTCATGAGCGTCCTGCTCGTCGCGTTCGTGATCGCCTCGTGGCGCGACATGGCGAGCGGCGTGCTCCGGGCGTGGAAGCTCGTGATCCTCGCCGGCACGCCCGCGACGCTCGCTGGCCTCGCGGGATTCCTCGCGCTCGGCGGCACCGGGACCTCCCCGACCGCCCTGTTGGCCGTCTCGCTGTACGGGTGGGCGCTCCTCCCCGCGGTCGGGTTCGCGTACACCGGTCGCCGCGTCGAGGCCGGCGCGCGGATTTACGACACCGGCGTCGCCTGCTGCGTCGCCGGCGCGGTCGCGGTCGCGGCCGCGCCCTCGGCGACGTGGACCGCGGTCGGGATCGCGATCGTCGGACTCGGACAGACCGCCGGCATCCTCGACGCCACGCTGCGGTACTGACCCGTCGCCATCGCGGCCGCCGCGGCCACCGCGACCTTGTCACATGAGATCACCCCACAATATCTATGTCTCCGGCCCGTAGGGTCCGCGTGATCGACCTCGGCCCGGTGTACCTCGCGGTCGTGGGGACGCTGCTGCTCGTCGCGTTAGGGCTCGGGTTCCGCGTGCTCCGCGGGATCGTCCGCGAGGGGCGCGACCGCCGGGCCCGTCGGCGGGCCGGCGAGATGGAGAAGTACACGGAAGACGAGGAGTACGGTCGGCGGCCGTCGGCCGGTTCGGAGGGCGACCGCGCGGCGGTCGAGGAGCGAGACGACTCGAACGGACCGGCCGCGACCTGCCCGAACTGCGGCGCGGCCAACGAGTCGGGATTCGACTACTGCCGTCGCTGTACGACGCCGCTTCGACCCGGGCCCTAGCCCGTCGGCTCCGTCGCCCCTCCCGCCTCGACCTCTGCGTCGCCCTCGGGCTCCGACTCCGGGAGCGCGTGCCACCACGCCCACAGCACTAGCACGGCCTGAAACGGGAGTCTCGCCCACGCGGCCGCCCGCGAGACCCCGGCGAACCGGTCGGGAACGAGATCGGCCGCGACGTCGTCGGTCGCCATGTAGACGTTCGCCGGGAAGACGGCGACCAGCAGCGCGACGATCCCCCACGCCGACGCCCGCCGCGTCCGGTCGAACTGCAGTCCGATCCCGAGGGCGAGCTCCGCGATCCCGGAGCAGTAGACGAGCGCTCGCGGTCGCGGGAACTCGGGCGGGACGGCCCGGGCGAACGAGTCCGGCGCGAGGAAGTGGGTCATACCCGCGACGGCGTATATCGTTCCCATCACGCGGCGGAGGCGGCGCTTCCGTCTCGCGAGCGGGCCGGTGCGGTCGTCGGTGCCGTCGGCGTCGACGTCGTCTCTCACCCGAGCGGATACCGACGGGCGACTAATGAGCGTTCCCCCGGCTTCGACCGATCCGTTTTCCCGACGGTTCGCCCTCCTCACGGGTTTGGAACATGCCGCCTCCCCGATTTGAACACCGGAAGACATCGCTCCGCTCGTCTTCCGAGCCCCCGCTCGCTGCGCTCGCGGGGACGGAGGACAGCTCGATCTTTAGTCGGCGCTTCCGAACTTAGTTCCCACAAAAACAATGCCGCCTCCCCGATTTGAACTCGCCGAGACGCTCGCCCTCGCCCCGCTCGGGCTCGCGACTCGTCTGCTCAAATCGGGTCGGGAACATTTTCACTGCTCACGGTTCAGTCGCTTCGCTCCCTCACGAGTTCGCAGGAAAATGCCGCCTCCCCGATTTGAACGGGGGACAGCTCGATCTTCAGTCGAGTGCTCTCCCAGTCTGAGCTAAGGCGGCTCGCACTCGGACCAACGCCGATTCGAGACAAAAGGATTTCGAAAGGCGGCGGTCCGATCGCCCCGCCGCCTCGGAGCGCGCGACTCGGCCCGCTCCAGAGCGCGCCGACATCGAGCCGAGGCTCCTCGCGCCGACCGCGAACGCCTCCTTCAATCCTCTCGCGGTTGCGTTCGCTTACTTCAAACCACCGTCCGTTGACGCGATAAAACCGCGGCAATCAACTTTAATTCGGGCCTAATATTCTCGGTTTTTACACCCGCCCCGGACCAACGCCGAACTGCGATGAGCCGACACACTCGACGTTCGGTCGTGAAGCTCGCAGGCGCATCGATCGCGGCCGCTGCTGTCCCCGCCGTCGCGTCGGCCGAGGAGACCTCGACCTCCGACTGGACCGTCGCCGAGACGCCGGTCGACGGGACCCTCCACGACGTCCGGTACACGGCGACGAACCCGCACGCGGTCGGCGCGGGCGGCGTCCTGATCGAGCGGACGGCGGCCGGCTGGGAGACGGTGTTCCGCGGCGGGCCCACGGGCAACGGCAACGGGCTGTACGGCGCCGCCGTCACCGACGACGGCGAGCGGCTCTGGTTCGTCGGCAACAGCGGCGCCGTCGGCGAGTACGACGTGACGACCGAGAACCTGATCGACCGGTCCAAGCCGACGGGCGCCTCCAACCAGTTCAACTCCGTCGCCGTCACGGGTCCCGCGGGCGACGCGGACGTGTACGTCGTCGACGACTCCGGGCTGGTGTACTACAGCTTCGACAACGGCGAGGAGGGTACCTGGAACCACCTCACGCCCGGTTCCGGCTCCGGGATCCCCGCCGTCGAGTGCTACGGCGCCCGCGCGGGAACCCTGATCGACACGAACGGCACGGTGTTCGGCACCGACGACGGCCCGACGTGGGAGGCGTTCGGCATAGAGAACGCCGACACGACCTTCGCCGGCCTCGACGCCGACGCCCCCGACGACGCGACCGTGGTCGGCGGCGGCGGATCCCTCTACGTCTACGACGGCGTCGAGTGGCGGTCGGACCGGATCGCAGAGGCCGGTCTCAAAGACGTGGTCACGAGCGACGCCGGCGGCGTCGCGGTCGGCGGAAGCGGCACCGTCGTCGGGCGCGATGACGGCGCCTGGGGCGTCGTCGACACGCCCTCCGGACAGAACCTCCGCGCCGTCGCGGCGTTCGACGGCGCCCGCGACTACGCCGTCGGCGCCAGCGGAACGGTGCTGGAGCGGTAAGGGTTCCTCTCGGTGACTCGACTCTCAGAAGGGTCACCGAACCATGTGTCTGTCTATACTGGCCACATCTTTTCTAACAGGTAATCCTCTGCAAAATTGATCCGACTATCCTCTTTTTCGGGCGGATCTATTCGCAGAGAGACAGAATCCCCGAACGAATCATCTGACACGAGATACCACTCTTCTTTTTCAGGATTCTTGAGCGAATAATAATCGGCATTATCGCCGCTCGCGTTGAACCGGAGTAGCCCGTTCTCGATCCACGCTGGTTCGACGCAGATTCGGAAGTCCAACTGCTTACTGTGGACCTCTGCCGTCTTTTTATCGCTGCACTCCACGCGGCTGTACGACACTTGCCCCTCTCGCAGTCTACTGATGAACTGGGACAGCTCCGGCGTCGGATCCGTCTGCGAAGTCCCGACGACTACTGGTGGCCAGTTGTTCCCGAACTCGTACTCATCTACTGGATTCGATCTGGTCCCTCGCGTATTCTCGCTGTCTACCCGGAAAGAGATTGATTCATTAAACTCATCAGTATGTACAGACAGCAAATCGTCCAAGCCATCGCAGTATACGAGAAGGTACTCTGCGGAATTACTCGGCGTGAACCGGACCCGGCCATTCACGATCCATCCGGTTTCGACTCCGATCCGATGTGTTTCACCGTCTGTGTCCACGAACAACAGATTCCGGCTGTCCTCTCTGATCGGATCAATATACACCGAACCCTCTACGCTCTCAAGCGCATCGATAGCTGCAGAGACCGCTGAGTCACCCTCGTTGTGGCCGTCGGGTGGCCACTGGTGATCGAGCCGATAGTCATCAGCCCAATTGATCTGACTGGTCTTTCGAGTAGGCGTGTCGATGCGCAAGTGCATCGAGGTACCAACTTCCTCTGAATCGATAAAATAGGTCTCCTCTGTTTCGTCGCAGTATACGAGAAAGCAGTCGACATCGTCGCCGTACTCCTTGTACACATGCCCGGACGAATTCGTGTGTTGACTTACTCCTTTGAATCGAATTACCCCGTCTTTCAATCGCCCCGTTTTGATCTGTCCGCGCAGCAGACCGCCGTCTGGTTTTTCCAAGATAACGTCGTATCTTTCGTTGTCGCCTACCGGCGTTGATACGCTAATATTGCGCTTCTTCAGTTCCGTAATGACGATTTCTTCGGTGAGATCGCCTTGCCTGTGTGATTCCATATCTGCCGTGATTCGGTATCTCTTTTGAAAGTCATGGCACTTACATTTGTGTATTTGCAAACTATGCCGATCGAACAGCGCCAAACAATTACCAGATTGGTGCGTAAACTGAGTGTGGCCCGAACACGCGCTCTCCTCACCGAAACCGAACGCGAACATCTCAGATCGGAGACGGCCGGCTCGAACCAGTATCAAGCTGTGTCTCGAATTCGGAACCGAATACACGAAGAACTCCAGACCGATCTAGCGGTTCTCGAAAAACACCATCCAGAGCTGTATAAGGAGCTTGCGCAGATCGTCTGTGACGGCGAAGAGTAGTAGATGGGGCCGCTGAGAGTCGAACTCAGGTCCACTGCACCCAAGGCAGCGAGGATACCACTACCCCACGGCCCCGTACCTGCACATACCCGCATCGGCCGGTAAAGCGTTTCGTTGCGCGGTCAAGGCTGTTCTCAACCGCGGCCGCCCCGCGACGGCCTGCCGCTTCACTCCTCGTCGTCGCGCAGTTCGAGGTCGGCGACGATCTGGTAGGGGTCGGTCCCCTTCCGGATCGCGTCGAGGATGAAGAACGCCTCGTCGGGCGCGAGGAAGTGCCTCGTGACGCCGCGGCCCAGCGGCGTCGGATCGAAGCCGTCGATGAACTCCCACTCCAGCAGCTTCCCGATCGCGTGTTTCGTCGGCACCTCGCCGATCATCCGGTCGTTGAGCCGCTTGGCCTTCTTGCCGGCGACGACGACGTTCGCCAGCGTCTCCTCGACGGCGGCGGCCTCGTCGTAGTGGGTCGCCACGTCCTCCATCTCCCCTTTCAGCAGGGTGAACGCGACCTCGTCTTCGGTGCGGTCCATGGAGTTGTGGTAGACGCCGTCGGGCTCGACGAGGAGGTAGACGCGCCCGCGGTCGTGGTAGTCCGGCCGCCCGGCGCGCCCGAGCATCTGGGAGAACTCCTGGACGGAGAGCCACTCGATCCCCATCGCCAGCGAGTCGAAGATCACCTGCGAGGCGGGGAAGTCGACGCCGGCGGCCAGCGCCGCGGTGGTGACGACCGCCGAGAGGTCCTGGTTCCCGAACTGGCGTTCGACCTGCTTCCGGCGTTTGTAGTCGAGGCCGGCGTGGTACGGCGCGGAGTCGTATCGGAGCTTCCGGCTGATCTCGTGGCAGCGCCGCCGGGAGTTCGTGAAGACGATCGTCTGTCCGCGGTACCCCTTCGACGACTTCGTGTCGAACTCCCGCTTCACGAGCTTGTCGGCGATCTGCGCCTTCTCACGGCTGTCCGCGAAGGTGACGTGCCGCTCGATGGGAACGGGGCGCTCCTCGTACTCGATGAGGGTCGCCCGGAGCTTCTCGGCGAGCCACTCCGGGTTCCCGACCGTCGCGGAGAGGTAGACGAACTGCGTGCCGCCGTATCCCGAGTGCGTCTCCATCCGATTCTCGCTGTAGTACTTCAGCCGGGAGATGAGGCCGTCGAGCCGGTGGCCGCGCTCGCCCTCCTTCAGCGTGTGGACCTCGTCGATGACGACGGTGCCGACGTCGCCGAGGTCCTTCCCCGTCCGGAGCGCGTGGTCGATCCCCTCGTAGGTGCCGACGATCACGTCGGCGTTCGGGTCGAAGCGGTTGCCGTCGTCGTTCACCCGGGAGGAGCCGACGCGGATCGAGACGTTGAGCCGGTCGCCGTAGCGGTCCCTGAAGTCCTCGTGCTTCTGGTTGGCGAGCGCGACGAGCGGGACTAAAAAGAGGAGCTTCCCCTCCCCCTTCAGCGCTCGGTCGATCCCGGTCAGCTCGCCGACCAGCGTCTTCCCCGTCGCGGTCGCGCTCACGACGAGCTGGTCGTCCCCCTCGAGGAGGCCGTTTCGGACGGAGAGGCTCTGGACCGGGAGCAGCTCCTCGAACCGGCCTTGGAGGTGCGCGGAGAGGTCCGAGTGGAGATCGAGGTCCTCGGTGCGCACGGGACTCACGTCGTCGACGTTGGCGGAGACCTCGTCGTACTTGGTGAGGTCGGGGTCGAGCCCGCCCTGCAGGAGGTTGACGATCCGATCGAGGTCGCCGGACTCGTAGAGTAGCTCCTCCAACCGCTCCTCGGCGGCGCCCGTGAACTCGCCTTTATACGAGAGCTCCCGTTCGAGCTCTCTGCGGGCGCAGTCGCGGCAGATCAGCTCGTCGTTGTGTTCGACCGCGGTCTCGCTCGTGATCGGTCCGTATCGCCCGTCGTTCGCGCAGCGACGGCAGGTCCGGACGGCCATCGCCTCCAGCTGGTAGCCGTCGAGCATCGCCTCCAGCCGCGCTCGGTTCTCCGGCGACGTCTGCTCGGAGATACGGATCCGGTCGGCCGCGCGGGCGAGGTCGACGAACTCGTCCGGACGGCGGGGGTGGTCCTCGCCGTCGCGGATCACGCGGAACTTCCCCGGGCGCGGGCCCGCGGAGGTCTCCTTGAGTTCGAGCCGCCCGCGGAGCACCCTGTTCCCGTCCCGGTTCGCGACGACGGTGTAGTCGCTCCGCGCCTCGTGGAGGAACAGCGTCTCGACCTCGGCCAACTGCTGTGACACTGGCCGTCGATACGCGAGGAAGGTATTTCAGGAGTTCGGCTCGCCGTGCGGCGGCTCTCGCGTCACCGCGTCCGGCCGCACGGCTCGGGGCGTGAGAACCGCGCTTCGAAAAAGGCCGGCGGGGTTACGAGACGAGGAGCTTCTCGCCGCGGTCGACCGTGATCCGGCACGGGGGCGAGAGCTTGTTGTACGCGCGCCGGAACGCCTCCTTCACGACGGACGCCTGCTCGACGTCGCAGTAGGCGGTGAAGACGATGTCGTCCGCGTTCAGGCGGGCGGCCGTCCCGACCGGCTTGCCGAACGCCTGCCGCATCCCGTCGGAGACGCGGTCCGCGCCGGCGCCGGTCGCCTGCTTGTTCTCCCGGATGACTTGGTGGGGAAACTTGCGGAGGGTCATCTTGTAGTTGCCCTCGCCGAGCTCCTTGATCAGGTGACGGTTCGCCGAGAGGCGCGCGCTCTCGAGCGAGCCGTGGCGGATCTGGAGCTCCTCCTCGACGCGGAGGCTGATCTGGACGGGGTAGTCGTCCGGCTCAGCGGAGAGGTCGCCCATGTTGTGCTGAGCGATCTTCGATCCGGGGATCCCGGTGATGTATTCGCGGCGGGTGTACGACGGCTTGTCGATCGTCCGATACATAGAGGCGGGTTTGTCAGACATGGCTACTTGCCCGATGTAGCCCGCGCTGCGGCGATAAACCCTTCGATACCGCGGCGTCGTCGGTTCGTTTCACGGCGCTCGCCGCCTCACTCCTCGGGCGTCGGTTCGAGCGCGACGTGATCGAACCCCCGGTCCGCCAGCCGCTCGGCGGCCCGGTCCGTGACCGAGGGCGCGACGAGGACTCCACGGACGAGGGTCCCGCCGTCGCCGTCGCCGAGCGCGTCGCCGTCGCCGAGCGCGTCGCCGTCGGCGTCCGCCGCCCCCAACTCCTCGCGGAGCGCCCGCACGTACCGCGCGAGCTGGCCGACAGCGTCCGGGCCGACCCGCCGGCGCTTCAGCTCGACGACGACCGGGTTGCCGTCGCCGTCGACGCCGAACACGTCCATCGGGCCGGCGCTGGAGGGGCGCTCGGTCGCCTTCGGCTCGAACCCCGGTTCGACGAGTTCGGGGCGCTCCAGGATCCGGGTCCGGAGGTCCTCCTCGCTGCCGTGGAGCGCGAGGTCGCGCCCGCCGGTGACCGCCATCGCGGAGAGCTGGTGGACCCGGTCGAAGCGGACCGTGAGCGTCTCGTCGGGGTTGGTGCGCGTCGAACGCACCCGGAGCCGCCCCTCGCGGACCGCGGCGTGGTGCTCGGATCCCGGGGGCTGCCAGTTCACGGGCTGGTGTCCCTCGTCGGTGTGCACGAGAGCGGCCCCGTCGGGCTTCAACACGAGCAGGCGGTCGCCGGCGCCGAGGTCGGACGCGGCGCGGCCCTCGTAACTGACCGTGCAGCGCCCGAAGACGCTGATCAGGTCGCCGCGCTCGAAGGCGTCCTCCAACTCCCAGAGGGCCTCGCGGTGGCTCGGGTCGTGGACGCTCGTGACTGTCACTACTACTCGTACGTGGTTGTCGCTCAAAAAGGAAGCGCGGTCGACTGTTTATAAATGATCGGGGATGGATCGGCGGAGAACGCCTCCAAAGCCCCAGCCGCGAAGGCGGGCGC
>NZ_NHPG01000023.1:0-43068 GCF_002252965.1 Halorubrum sp. Ea1 | reverse complement strand
ACGAGGAACTGCGGGCGATCGCGGACGGCGAAGCAGACGTGGACGACCTGCTGTGAGCCGCTGACGCGACCCGATGTGAGCCGGGATCAAGGCGCGAAGTAAGCGTCCGGCCCCCGGACGCCCCGAAGCTCGCGGAGGGGTGAGGCGCCGCACCGCCCGCAGGCGTCCGGCTCTTCGGGGTCGTCGGGCAGCGCGAACACCGTCTCGCAGGCGTCGCAGGCGACGTAGCGGAGCGCGAGCGACGGAGTGTCGGCCATGACGGTGGTAGGGGGCCGGCCCACTTGAACCGACGCCCGAGTCCGCCCCTACCGACCGGACCCCGCGTCGGCGGACGCGTCGAGCCGTCGCTCGTACTTCGCCAGCGACTCGGCGAGCGCGTCGCCGGCGTCGACGTCGGCGGTCTCGGCGAGCGCCAGCAGCGCGAACAGCGCGTCGCCGAGCTCGTCGCTCGCGATCGCGGCGGCGTCCGGGTCGCTCCCGTAGTCGGTCGAGGTCGCGACCTCCTTCGCGACCTCGCCGACCTCGCTCTCCAAGTCGAGGACGCGGTACGCGAGGTCGGTCTCCAGCCCGTGCTCGGCGACGAACGCGGCGACGCGGTCCTGCTCGTCCATGAGCGTCGCCTCCGCGCGGCCGGAAAAGAAGCTCCCGATCCGAACGGCGGTCCCCGATCCGAACGGTGGCGAGGACGGCCGGTCACGGAACCCATAAGACGCGAGCGGCCCCACAGACCGTATGAAGATCGCGATACTCGGCGGTACCGGCGACATCGGCGAGGGGCTCGCGCTCCGGCTGGCGGCCGACACCCCTCACCGCGTCTCGATCGGCTCGCGGGAGGCGGAGAAGGCGGAGACCAAGGCCGAGGAGTACACCACCGAACTGGAGAGCCGCGGCCTCGACGCGGCGGTCGAGGGCGCCGAGAACGCGGCGGCCGCCGCCGCGGCCGCGATCGTCGTCCTCGCGGTGCCGCCGTACCACATCGGCGACACGGTCGAGGCCGTCGCGGACGAGTTGGACGACGGCGACGTCCTCGTCTCGCCGGCGACGGGGATGAAACGCGACGACGAGGGGTTCCACTACCACAAGCCCGGCGCGGGCTCGGTGGCGCGGATCGCGGCGGACGCCGCGCCGGAGGGCGTCGCCGTCGTCGGCGCGTTCCACAACCTCGCGGCCGCCCGGCTCGCGAACCTCGACGCCGACCTCGGGATCGACACGCTCGTGATCGGCGACGACGAGGACGCGAAGCGAACGGTCGCGGACGTCGCGGAGGGAATCGAGGGACTCCGCGCGCTCGACGCCGGCGGGATCGCCAACGCGCCCGAGATCGAGGGGCTCACCCCGTTGCTTATCAACGTCGCGAGCAACAACGACGGGCTCCACGACCTCGGCGTTCGATTCACGTAGTCGCCCGCGGCCGCCGTTCCGTTAGGCCTTTGCGCGGCCGGCCCGTCCGGGCAATAGATGGAGTACCTGGAGCGCCGGGTCGCGCTGGTCGAGGACCGGCTGGAGGCCGTCATCGACGAGGTCGAGCCCGACGAGCTGTCCGACGAGGTCGGCCACGTCGTCCTCGCCGGCGGCAAGCGGGTCCGCCCGGCGGTGACGATCCTCGCCTGCGAGGCGTTCGACGGGGACCCCGAGGACGCCGTCGACTTCGCGGCCGGAATCGAGTTCGTCCACAACGCGTCGCTCGTGATCGACGACATCATCGACCGCTCGGAGGTCCGACGCGGCACCCCCTCCGCGTGGGCGGAGTTCGGATACGGCCCGGCGATCGTCGCCAGCGACGGCCTGCTTGGCGAGGCGTTCGGGCTGTTCTCCGCGGAGCCGCGCGCGATGCGGACCGTCGCCGAGGCGATGGTCGAGCTCGGCGAGGGCGAGGCGACCGAGCTCGCCGACCGCCCGACGACGGAGGCGGAGTACATGGAGCTCGCCCGTCGGAAGACCGGCGCGCTGTTCCGGGCCGCCGCCGAGCTCGGCGCGGTCGCCGGCGGCGCCGACCCCCACGCGATCGACTCCTTCGGCGAGTACGCCGAGCGCGTCGGCATCGCGTTCCAGATGCGCGACGACGTGCTCGATGCGACCGCCGACGCCGACGAGCTCGGCAAGCCGACGGGACAGGACGCGGAGATGGACCGGCCCTCGGTGGTGCAGGTCACCTCGCTGTCCCCCGAGGAGATCGACGAGCGGGCCCGCGAGCAGTCGGAGCTCGCCCTGGCCGCGCTCGACGACGCCGACCCGCCCGAGACGGAGGCGATCGAGTACCTCCGCGACCTCGCGGAGTTCGTCGTCGTGCGGGAGCGGTAGACGGCGACCACGCGACGAGGCCGCACGCGTCACCGTCGGTTTATCTCCTCAGACGACGTATACGGGGCGATTATGTCTTCGACAGTAGTCTCGTCCGACCCGGAGCAGTCGCTCGTCGCGACCGTCACCACCGAAACCGTCGCCGGCCGCGAGATCGCGGAGGTGCTGGGTATCGCCCGCGGCAACACCGTGCGAGCGCGGAACGTGGGCCGAGACATCACGCAGGGGATCCGGAACCTCGCCGGCGGTGAGCTCAAGGCCTACTCGACGCTGCTCGCGGACGCCCGGGATCAAGCGATCGAGCGGATGGAGGCGGACGCGATCGAGATGGGCGCCGACGCCGTCGTGAACGTCCGGATGGAGACGTCCGAGGTGACGCAGGGCGCCTCGGAAGTGATCGCGTACGGGACGGCCGTCAGGCTCGCCTGAGCGGTCGTTCGTCGAACGAGCGACCGCGCTCCGAAGTCGGGTTTCGGTCTGAATCGAACTTCGTGCGACGTGGGCGGTCCCCGGCGAGCGTCCCTGTGTCGCGACGCGACCGCCGAGCCCCGCGGCCGGGTCGGGTCCGCTCAGTCGTCGTCGCCCGCGGTCCGGGCGTTCTCCTCGATCGGCTCGCTCTCCCAGTAGGAGTGGTCCTCGTCGGCGCGGAAGCACGTCGCCGAGCGCCGAGCGCCGACGTCGTACGCCGGCGGCGACGACTCGCGGCAGGCCGCCCGCGCCTCGGGACAGCGGGTGTGGAACCGACAGCCCGCGGGGGGGTTCCGCGGCGACGGCACGTCGCCGTGGAGCGTCTCGAAGTCGCCGTCCCGCTCCTCGGTCGTCACCCGGGGGACGCTGGACAGCAGCGCCTCCGTGTACGGGTGCGCCGGGTCCGCGAAGATCTCGTCGACCGGCCCGGTCTCGACGATCTCGCCGAGGTACATCACGGCGACGCGGTCGCAGATGTGACGGACGACGCTGAGGTTGTGCGCGATGAAGAGGTAGGTGAGACCGAAGTCGTCCTGGAGGTCGTCGAGCAGGTTGAGGATCTGCGCCTGCACGCTCACGTCGAGCGCCGAGACGGGCTCGTCGAGCACGATGAACTCCGGGTCGACCGCGAGCGCCCGCGCGATCCCGATCCGCTGGCGCTGGCCGCCCGAGAACTCGTGCGGGTAGCGGTCGATCTGGTCGGCCGACAGCCCGACGCGTTCGAGCAGGTCGAGGGCGGTCTCGCGCCGCTCCGCCCGGTCCGCGACGCCGTGGATCCGGAGCCCCTCGGTGATGATGTCGCCGGCGGTCATGCGCGGGTCGAGGCTGGAGAACGGGTCCTGGAAGACGATCTGCGCGCGCCTGCGGAACGCCGTCAGCTCCGCGTCGGTCATCTCCAGCAGGTCCGCCCCGTCGAACGAGATCCGGCCGTCGGTGGCCTCGCGCAGGCGGAGCACGGTCTCGCCCGTGGTCGACTTGCCGCAGCCGGACTCGCCGACGAGGCCGAGCGTCTCGCCCTCGGCGACCTCGAAGGAGACGCCGTCGACGGCCTTCACGCTCTCCTCGTCCGCGCCGAGGAGCCGGTCGAGGAGCGACTGCTCGTCCGCGTAGTACTTCCGGAGCCCCTCGACGGAGAGGAGGGGGTCGGCGGCGTCGGCGGGCCCATCGGCGTCGCTCATTCCGCGTCACCCCCGAAGTGGTCCTCCGGAAGCGCCTCGCTCGGGTCGTACGGGCGGTCCGCGAGCACGCACTTGGCGCCGTGTTCGGCGTCGGCGTCCACGACGCGCTCGGCGGGCTTCTCCAGACACGACTCCATCGCCTTCGGGCAGCGGTCGGCGAAGTAACACCGGTCGTCCATCTCGGAAGCGATCAGCCCGGGAACGTTCCCCTCGATCGGTTGGAGCCGCGGGCGCGGGTCCTCCAAGTCGGGGATCGAGCCGAGCAGCCCCTCGGTGTACGGGTGGACCGAGTCGTCGAACACCGCGTCGAGCGTCCCGCGCTCAACCACCTCGCCCGCGTACATCACGCAGACCCGGTCGCACATCTCCGCGATGACGCCGAGGTCGTGCGTGATGAGCACGATGCTCATCCCGCGGTCCGCCTGGACCTCCCGCAGGAGGTTGAGGATCTGCGCCTGGATCGTGACGTCGAGCGCGGTCGTCGGCTCGTCGGCGATGAGCACGTCGGGCTCGCCGGCCAGCGCCTGCGCGATCATCGCGCGCTGGAGCATCCCGCCGGAGAACTCGCCGGGGTACTCGTCGACGCGCTCCGCCGGGTCGGGGATCCCGACCTGTTCGAGCAGCTCGATCGCCCGGTCGACGCTCTCGTCGCTGGTGTAGCCGCGGCCGGGGACGATACCGTCGAGGAGGTACTGGCCGAGCCCGTACCCCTGGGTCCGCGAGCGGGTCGACCGCGGGTTCGCCTTCGCGCGCCGCTGTACCTCCACCGCCTCGGCGATCTGCTCGCCGACCGTGATCGAGGGGTTGAAGCTGCTCATCGGGTCCTGGAAGATGGTGCTGAACGACGGGCCGCGGAGCGACCGCCGGACGCGCGGCGGGACGGTCCGGAGGTCGACGTGGTCGCCGTCGACGCCGACCGCGTCGTTCGCCCGGAACTCCTCCGCGAGGTCGGGGTTCCGGTACCACACCTCTCCCTCGGTGATCCGACCGGGCGACTCGACGAGGTCGATGAGCGACAGCGCGGTCACCGACTTCCCGGAGCCCGACTCGCCGACGATCCCGAGGATCTCGTTGTCGCGGAGGTCGAACGAGACCGACTCGACCGCGTTGATCTGTCCCTCCTCGGTGAAGAAGCGGGTCGAGAGGTCCGACACCGAGAGCACGTCGTCGCTCCGCAGCGCGGGGTCGGGCCGCACGCCCTGGCTCATGCGGCACCCCCTTCGCCCTCGATGCCCGGGTCGAGCGAGTCGCGGAGCCAGTCGCCGAGGAGGTTGATCCCGATCACGGAGAACATGATCGCGAGGCCTGGCAGCGACGCGATCCACCACTGGCCCGACGAGATGTAGTCGCGCCCCTGCGCGATGTCGAAGCCCCACGAGAGCGTCGTCCCCGAGAAGCCGAGGAACGACAGGGAGCTCTCCAGGAGGATGATCGCCGCCACCTGCACCGTCGCGAGGACGATGATCGGCGTGATCGCGTTCGGGAGGACGTGGTTCCAGATGATCGAGGTGTCGTCGGCTCCGAGCGCGCGGGACGCCTTGACGTACTCCTGACTCCGCAGGGAGAGCGCCTCCCCGCGGGCGACGCGGGCGAACCACACCCAGTTGACGAGCCCGACGACGATCACCACGGTTATCGGGAGCACGAAGCTCTCCGGCATCTCCGGCGCGAGGCCGGCGACGACGAACGGGTCGGGGACGTTGATCGTGGCCCGCCCCCACAGCCCGATGAGCGCGACGGCCAACACGAGCGACGGGAACGCGAGGCTGACGTCGGCGATCCGCATCAGGACGTCGTCGACGTTCCCGCGGTGATAGCCCGCGAACAGCCCCACTGGAACGCCGACGAACGCCGCCAGAAGCGTCCCGAGCACGCCGACGACCAGCGACGTCCGGGCGCCGTAGATGATCCGCGAGAGCATGTCTCGCCCGAGGCTGTCGGTGCCGAGCGGGTGCGCCGCGTCGGGGGTGATCTCGACGGTCTCGGTCACGGTCTGGATCTCCCCCTCGACCATCTGCGAGGTCGTCCGCTCGGTGGTCTCGCTGAAGCCGAGCGGCGGGAGCTCGCTCTGGTTGAGCTGCTGTTCGGTCGGGTCGTGAGGCGCGATAAAGGGCGCGAACGCGGCGGTAAACAGGATACCGACCACGAGCAGCAGGCCGATCTTCGCGAGCGCGCTGTTCCTGAACTCCTTCTTGAGATTGCGGATGACACGTGCGGAAACCATCAGTCGTTCACCACTTGGGGGTCGAGATACGCGTAGACGGCGTCGACGAGGACGTTCACGAGGACGAAGCTGGTGCCGATGACGATGAGACTCCCCTGTAACACCGGCCAGTCGCGGCGGTTGATGCTGTCGATGACGAGGGTGCCGAGCCCCGGCCACGAGAACACCGCCTCGGTGATGACCGCGCCGCCGATCAGCGTGCCGAGCTGGAGGCCGAGCACCGTGATCACCGGGATGAGCGTGTTCCGGAGCGCGTGTTTGTAGCGGACCAGCGTGTTCGGGAGTCCCTTCGCCCGCGCGGCCTGCACGTACCCCTTACCGAGCTCGTCTAACATTCCGGAGCGGGTGAGCCGCGTGATCAGCGCCATGAAGTACGTCCCCAGGGCGATCGCGGGGAGCGTGATGTACGCGAGCCACGCGAGCAGCGTGCCGACGAACGGCTCCGACCCGATCACCGACAGCGCCACGTCGCCGACGTCGACGCCGCGGCCGCTGGTGTTGAACACGTCGAACTCCACCGCGAAGATCAGGATAAGCATGATTCCCAGCCAGAAGTTCGGCGTGCTGATCCCGCCGAGCGAGAACAGCGTCGCGCCGTAGTCGACCGGCTGGTTGCGCCGGGTCGCGCTGAGCACGCCGAGCGGGATCGACAGGGCGATGGCGACGACGCTCGCGGCGAGCGCGAGCTCGACCGTCGCCGGCAGCCGCGCGAACACGAGCCCGACGACCTCCTGCCCGCGGATGTACGAGAACCCCATATCGCCGCGGAGGAGGTCGAAGATGTACTGTCCGTACTGGACGTAGAGCGGCTGGTCTAAGCCGAGCTCGGCGGCGATCGCCTGTCGCGTCTCCTGGCTCGCGTCGAGCGGTGCGACGGCGTTGATCGCGCTCCCGGGGGTGACGAAGCGGAGCGCGAACACGACGGTGACGACTCCCCAGACGACGCCGAGTCCCTGGAGGCTTCTTTTGAGTACGAATCTCCCAAATGACATTGATGAGTTCGGGACGGTCGTCTGGCGTTACTGTCGGGTGGCCGTGTCGGGGTCGATGAACTCGTCGGCCCGCGGCTCCCACGAGATGTCGCTGGAGACGCCGTAGACGCTGAACTGCTGGTGGAGGAACACCCACGGGGCGAGGTCGTGGGCGAGCTGGTTCGCCTCCTGGAGGATCTCGACGCGCTCGTCGGGGTCCTCGGTGCTCTCCGCGTCGACCATGAGCTGGTCGAGCTCCTCGTTTTCGAGGATCGTGAGCGCGCCCTCCGTGGTCATGAGCGGCGTGATGGTCTGGCTCCCGTCGAACTCGCCGTTCCCCCAGCCGAGCAGGTTGAAGTGCGGCTTGTCCTCGATGTTCCCCGTCGTGATGTCTTGGACGAGCGAGGAGAACTCGCGCTGTTCGAGGCTACAGGAGACGTTCGACAGCGAGTCGATCTGGTTCGCCGCGGCCTGCGCGATCTCGACGTCGCCGAGGTAGCGCCCGATGGGCGTCTGCAGCGTGATCTCGACGCCGGCGTGGCCGGACTCGTCGACCAGCCGCTCCGCCTCCTCGGGGTCGTACGGGTACGGCTCGATGTCGGGGTTGTGACCGACGTGGCCCTCGAGGGTGGGCTGGCCGGTGATGTTCCCGAAGCCGTTGAGGACGTTCTCGATGATGCTCTCGACGTCGACCGCGTGGTTCATCGCCTGTCGGAACTGCTGGCTGGAGAACGGCTCGACGTCGTAGCGCATCTGCAGGAAGATGATCCGCGCGCTCGGCACGGAGTTGATCCCGGCGACGTCGGAGCTCTCGACGCGCGAGACCTCCTGCGGCGGCACGTTCGTCACGATGTCCGTCTCCTCCGCGAGGAGGCGGTTCACGCGCGTGCTCGACTCGCTGGAGGCGCTCATCGTGAGCGCGTCGACCGGGACGTCGCCGCCCCAGTAGTCGTCGTTCGGCTCGTAGGCGACCTCGTTGCCGGAGTCGTACTCGGTGACGACGAACGGGCCGGTGCCGTTCGTGTTCCGGTTGATGAAGTTGCCGTCGTTCTCCTCGATCCACGACTGCTGCACGATCTCGCCGTTCGTCGCGAACAGCTGGAAGGCGATCGGGTTGAAGCCCTCGAAGCTCACGGTCACCTCGCCGTCGCCGGCGACGACCTCGCTGACCGAACCGAGGTCGTTCTTCTGCGGGCTGGCGATGCCGACGTCGTCGTCGACGATCCGCCGAATGCTGAACCTGACGTCCTCGGACGTCAGCGGGTCGCCGTTGTGGAACGCGACCCCGTCGCGGAGCACGAACCGGACGCTGCCGTCATCCGTGCGCTCCCAGTCGGTGGCGAGCCCTTCGATGATCCCGCCCTCCTTGTCGCGGTCGAGCAGGCCCTCGTACACCTGCCCGACGATGATCTCCGTGTTCGTCTCCGCGTGGTCCTGCGGGTCGAGTCCGGAGTCCATCTGGCCCATGGTGACGCCGATCTCGAAGGCGTCGTCTCCGCCGTCGTCGCCGTCGGACCCGTCCGAGCCGTCGGAACCGTCCGTGCCGTCGTCGCCGTCGGACCCGTCCGAACCGTCCGAACCGTCGCCGCCGTTTCCGGAGCAGCCGGCGAGGCCGACCGCGGCCGCGGTGCCGGCGTACGTGAGCATCGTCCGCCTGTTGAGCTGATCGTCGTTGTCAGAACTCATAGCATAGCACATACGAGGCAACGTTATGAACCTAACGACGCGAACGCCCCCGTCAGCCGTCACGTCTCGCGGTTTCTGTCACGGCGACTGGACAACTATTTACGATTCCGCCGGGTCCACGAGGACATGCGACGGACCGATCCGGGCGAGCGCTGGGGAGACGTGGTCGCCGACAGCGACGCGACGGCGACGGAGTACCGCGACCGGGGCTGGACGGCGGTCGCCGCCCACCCCGGCGACGTGAACCCGGTCGCCGACGCGGCGCGGGTCGACGTGCTGCTCCCCGGCTCGGAGTTCGAGGAGACGAGCGCGGTCGTGGGCGACGCCGACGTCGACGCGGTTCGGGTGTACGCCGCCGCGGCCGGAGGCGTCGAGTACCGCCTCGTCGTCGCGGAGGACCGCGACGCCGAGGTCGCCGTCTGCGTGCCGACGTACCTCGGCGCCGCCGAGCTGGAGTCGCTCAGGGCGGGCGCCGACGCGGCCGGCGCGTTCACGGTCCGGCTCCGCCCCCTCGACGACCGGGACGTCGTCGAGATCGACGTGAGCGATCCCGCCGTCTTCTTCGACGCGACGACCGACGCCTGAGCCCGGCCTCTCTCGACGCGACCGCGGATCCGTGGGCCGAGACCTCCCGGCGACGGATCCGTGGACCGACCGCCATGTCACGCACACACATGTGTATCTCCTCCGGAGAACACTTCGACGTATTCATACTTGTGCGATCACGATCATCTGCATGAACCGAGCAGAGAAGGCGGCCCTCCAGCTGCAGGCGGTCGCCGTGTTGCGGATGTTGAAGGAGACGCGAACGTACGAGGAGCTCTCCGAGGTGACCGGGCTCCCCTCCGGCGACCTGAACCGGTACGTGAACGGCCACGTGTTGCCCGGCGCCGACCGAGCGAGCGAGGTCGTCGAGGCGGTGGGCCGCGACGCGCTCGCCGACGAGCTGATCGCCCGCGTCGAGTTCGACGAGGAGGGGTACGTCGACAACTCCGGCGTCGTCTTCGACCAGTCGTTCCTCGACCTGGTCGCGCCCGTGGCCGCGGAGACGTTCTCGTTCGAGTCGCCGGACGTCGTCCTCACCGCCGCCACCGACGGGATCACTCTCGGCGCGGCGATGGCCTCCTTCTTCGACGCCCGCCTCGCGTACGCCAAGAAGTCGAAGGAGACCGCCGTCGAGGAGTTCATCGAGTCGCGCCAGCGGCTCGCCTCCGGCATCGAACTCACCTACTACCTCCCCGCGAGCGCGGTCGACGCCGGCGACACCGTGCTCGTCGTCGACGACCTGATCCGGTCGGGAGAGACCCAGGAGCTCCTCCTCGACATCGCCCTCCAGGCCGACGCCGACGTCACCGGCGTCTTCACCCTCATCGCCGTCGGCGACGAGGGGATGGAGCGCGCGCGAGCGATCACGGACGCGCCGGTCGGCGCGCTGACGACGTTCGAGTAACCCGCCGGCGGCCGTCGGGTGACGCGCCGGTCGGCGCGTTCGCGACCCGCGGGGAGTCGCTCGCGCGGGTCGGCGGTCGCGCTCAGAGAAGGGGAGTAAACACGTTCGCGCATTTTCTTTAGATTATTGACGCCTAAAGCGGCGTATTAATACACGTGTATGTGTATTCTCCGCGCTCGTTCAGCAAGGCTTATCATCCGATACGAAAGTAGACACATCCGTTCAATGGGGCTTACAGATACGCTGGCTGCGCGGTTCGACGTGGAGGCGCACGACTCCGACGTCCGTACGGAGCTGGTCGCGGGGCTCACCACCTTCCTCGCGATGTCGTACATCATCGTCGTGAACCCGTTCATCCTCGCCGAGGCGATCCAGATCCCCGGCTACGAGTTCTTCGAGGTGGTCCAGATGATCGCCATCGCGACGATCCTCTCGTCCGCGCTCGCGACGCTGGTGATGGCGCTGTACGCCAACCGTCCGTTCGGGCTCGCGCCGGGGCTGGGACTCAACGCCTTCTTCGCGTTCACCGTCGTGCTCGGCTTGGGGATCCCGTGGCAGACGGCCCTCGCCGCGGTGTTCGTCGAAGGGATCCTCTTTATGCTGCTCACCGCGGTCGGCGCGCGCGAGTACGTCATCCGGCTGTTCCCCGAGCCGGTGAAGCGCTCGGTCGGCGCCGGTATCGGCCTCTTCCTCCTGTTCATCGGCTTCCAGGAGCTCCAGATCGTCGTCCCCGACGACGCGACGCTCGTCACGCTCGGCGGCATCTTCGGCAACCCGTGGGCGATCTTGGGGATCCTCGGGCTCGTGTTCACCTTCGGCCTCTGGGCGCGCGGCGTCACGGGCTCGATCGTGATCGGCATCCTGACGACCTCCGTCGTCGGCTGGGGGCTCACGCTCGCCGGGTTCTTCGACCGCGGCACGATCACGCCGGAGACGCTCCCGAGCGCACAGTACGACATCTCGCCGCTCGCGGGGGCGTTCGTCGACGGGCTCTCCGGGGTCGACCCGCTCACGTTCGGTCTCGTCGTGTTCACGTTCTTCTTCGTCGACTTCTTCGACACCGCCGGGACGCTCATCGGCGTCTCGCAGTTCGGCGACTTCCTCGACGAAGACGGCGACCTCCCCGACATGGACAAGCCGCTGATGGCCGACGCGGTGGGGACGACCGCCGGCGCGGTGCTCGGCACCTCCACGGTGACGACGTACATCGAGTCGTCGACCGGCGTCGAGGAGGGCGGTCGCACCGGCCTGACGGCGCTGGTAATCGCGCTGCTGTTCGTCGCCTCGCTCGCGGTGATCCCCGTCGTCGCGGCCATCCCGGAGTACGCCTCCTTCATCGCGCTCATCGTCGTCGGCGTGATGATGCTGCAGGGGCTCGTCGAGGTGGACTGGTCGGACCCGGCGTGGGCCGTCTCCGCGGGGCTCACGGTCACCGTGATGCCGTTCGCCTACTCGATCGCCGACGGGCTGGCAGCCGGTATCGTCGCCTACCCGCTTATCAAGGTCGCCGTCGGCGAGTACGACGAGGTCGCGCTCGGCCAGTACGTCATCGCGGCGCTGCTCGTCGTCTACTACGTCCTGCAGACGCGCGGCGTCGTCCTGTAGCCCGACCGCCGCCCGTGCGCGCGGCGCGCACCGCCCACCGTACTTCTTTACGCGTCTACGCCCTACCGATGGTGATGGCAAATCTGACGCTCTACGAACTGGAGGGATGTCCCTACTGCGCGAAGGTGAAGACGAAGCTCGCCGAGCTGGACGTGGAGTACGAGTCGGTGATGGTGCCGCGCTCGCACTCCGAGCGCACGGAGGTCGAGGAGCTGAGCGGGCAGACCGGCGTGCCCGTCCTCGTCGACGAGGCGAACGGGATCGAGGGCATGTCCGAGAGCGACGACATCGTCGAGTACCTCGAGGAGACGTACGGAAGCGCGAGCTGATCCGGCGGAGCAGTTCCTGACCGTCAGCGGCGGCGATCGACGGTCGCGCCGGCGGTTCGCGGTCGCGATCGCGAGGCTATTTATCCGACGGTCGCCACGTCCGGAGCGTGCGACTCGTCCACCGCAGCGCGGAGTCCGACGGCGACGCGGGGCCCGACGCCGACGACCGGAAGTCGACCGTCCTCGCCGACGACGTCGACGTCGCCCGGTCGACGCTCGAACAGGGCCGCGGACTGATGTTCAGGCGCGCCGTCCCCGACGGCTACGCGCTCGTCTTCCCCTTCGAGGAGGCCGACGCGCAGTGGCTCCACATGCTGTTCGTCCCGTTCGCGATCGACGCGCTGTGGCTCGTCGACGGCGAGGTGCGAAAGCGGAAGCGGCTCGCCCCGTTCGTCGGACTGGGCCGGGGGCGGGCCGACACGGTCGCCGAGCTCCCCGCGGGCGCCGCCGCCGACGTCGCCGTCGGCGACGAGGTCCGGCTCGTCGAGTGACCGGAGCGACGGCTCGGGCGCGTCCGACTCACTCCCCGTCGACCGTGCGGAGCTCCATCTCGATCCGCGTGCCGCCGGCCTTGCTCTCGCCGATGTCGAAGCCCCCGCCGCCGGCGCTGACGATCCAGTTCACGTACCAGAGTCCGAGCCCGCTGGCGTGCTCCAGCGGCGTCTCCTCGCCGGTGAGCACCGCGCGCTCGACGGGCGGGATCCCCGGACCGTCGTCGGCGACGACCAGCGACGTCCACGACTCGCTGGGGAGCTCGGCGGCAGTAACGGTCACCGAGGGGCGGTCCGCGTCGCCGTGTCGGATCGCGTTGTCGACGAGCTCCGCGATCGCCTCGGCGAGGTAGCCGACCGCCGACACCGTGATCCCCTCCGGGACGTCCACCTCGATGTCGGCGCGGTCGCGGAGCTCCGACGGAACCGTCACCAGCGCCTCCTCGACCTCGTCCGCGAGGTCCGTCGGCCGGGGAGTGGGCCGGTCGGCGAGCAGCCGCTCGACCCGCCGCGAGGTCTCGCCGACGCGCAGCAGCCGCTCCGCGGTGTCGACGACGCGCTCGAGCTCCGCGGCGAGCGTCGGGTCCTCGACCTCGCCGATCGCCCGCTGCGTGAACCCCGTGACGACGTTGAGGTCGTTCCGGAAGTTGTGGCGGAGCACCCGAGTCAACACGGCGAGCCGCTCCTCTCGGAGGGACGCCTCGGTGACGTCCTCGCCGACCCCGACCGCGCCGACGACCTCGTCGCCGTCGGTGACCGGGCCGAGCGAGAGCCGGTACGGGACGCGCTCGCCCGAACGGGTGACGAGCGTCGCCTCGCACTCGGCGTTCTCGGCCTCGCGGTAGACGGACTGGAGCGCAGCGGCGACGGCGTCGTGGCTCTCGTCGTCGAACAGCGACGTCAACGCGGTCCCGGAGAGCCGCTCGTCCTCGTAGCCGGCGTCCGCGGCGAGCCGGTCGTTCCACCGCGAGAGGGTGCCGCGCTCGGTGCACTGGAACAGGGCGACCGGAACCGTCGCGGCGACCGCGTCGGTGACTCGGAGCTGCGACCGGAGGCGTTCCTCGGCGGTGACCCGGTCGGTGACGTCGGTCAGACCGACGATCAACCACTCGCGGTCGGCGACCGTGGCGGCGCGGACGGCCAGTTCGAGGCGCCGCATCGGCGCGCTCGCGACGGTCCACTCGAAGCGGGTGACGCCGTCGCCGTCGGGCGGGGCGCGGACGGCCGCGCCGATCGGGTCGCCGGCGACGGTCGCCGCCGCTTCGCCGAGGTCGTCGAGCCCCATCAGCGTCAGCGTGCCGCGGTCGCGGTCGAGCAGATCGGCCGCCGGCGGGTTCGCCGCGCGGATCGCGAGGCTCCCCGGATCGCACGCGAGCGCCGGCGTCGGGATCGCGTCGACGAACGAGCGGAGGACGCGCGGGACCGCCTCGCCGCCGGGCGCGCTCAGCGACCCCTCATCGGCGGCGCGGTCTCTCTCGCCGGCCGAGAGGCCGCCGTCCGCGTCCCCGTCAGCGTCGCTGTCGCGACCCATACGTAGCGCGACTGACGCGTCCCGCGCTTATGTGTCTGTGGGTCGGAAAGTCGGAGACGCCGGGAGCGTCAGTCCGCCTTCGCCTGCCAGTCCCGAACGGTGTCGGCGCCGACGCCGTCGACGTCGGCGGCGAGATCGTCCGGGTCGGCGGATTTGAGATCGTCGACGCCGTCGACGCCGACGTTCTGCAGCTTCTCGGCCGTCTTCTCGCCGATCCCCTCGACCGTCTGGAGCTCCGAGCCCTCCTGGCGGGCGGTGAACTCGCGGTAGTTACAGATCGGACAGCCGAGCTCCCACGGCTCGTCGCCGGAGTGGACCCGGAGGTGCGGGAGGTCGTGTTCCTCGCAGCGCTCGTCGGTGACCTCGATCTCGCCGCGGCGGGGGAGCGGCAGCGAGTAGTCGCAGTCGGGGTAGCGCGTGCAGCCGACGAGCCGGGAGCCGGAGCGGAGGCGTTTGATGGCCAACTCTCCCCCGTGCGTCTCACCGCACTCCGGACACGCACCGATCACCTCGTCCTCTTGATCGTCGGCCTCGTCGGCCTTACACTGCGGGCACCCGTGGACGAACGTCTTCCGGCCCGCGAGCATCTTCACGTGCCGGAGGTCGTGCGCCTCGCAGGTCTCGTCGAGGATGAGCGGCTTCCCGGTGGAGGGGAGCGGGAGGGTGTGCTCGCAGTCGGGGTAGCCGTCACAGCCCACGAAGTACGAGCCCTGTCGGGACTTCCGGACGAGGAGGTCCGCGCCGCACTCGGGACAGGGGCCGAGCGTCTTGTCCGCCTTCAGCGACTTCTGCAGGTGGTCGCCGACCGCGTCGCGGGACTCGGTGAGGTCGTCGAACACGCGGTCGAGCAGCTCGCGGGACGCCTCGGTCACCTCGTCGTACCCCTTCTCGCCGGCCGCGATCGCCTGCATGTCCCGCTCCAGTTGGGCGGTCATCTCCTCGCTGACGATGTGCTCCGCGAACTCCTCGGCCGCCTCGACGACCGCCTCCGCGAGCCGGGTCGGCCGCGGCGGGTCGCTCTCGATGTAGTTGCGGTCGTACAGCTTCTCGAGGGTGCGGTGGCGGGTCGCCTTCGTGCCGACGCCGCGCTTCTCCATCTCCTCGATGAGCCGCGACTGGCCGTACCGGCGGGGCGGCTGGGTCTCCTTCGCGTCCGTGCGGCGGCCGTCGAGCGCGAGCCTCTCGCCGACCTCGACGTCGGGGACGATTCGCTCGTCGCTGGAGCGGTACGGGTAGACCTCGTGGTACCCCGCTTCCAGCAGGCGCTTCCCGTTCGCCTTGAGCCGGAGCCCGCCGTCGGCGGCGAGGTCGGCGGGACCGTCGGCGTCCGCCGGGTTCCGGAGGGCGGCCCGTCCGTCAGCGCCCTCGGCGACCGCGGTCGCCTCGCCGTTCGCGAGCGCGACGACGCGGAGCCGCTCCCACGTCGCGGGCTCGGCGCAGGTCGCGAGGAAGCGGCGGACGATAAGCTCGTACACCTCCCACTCGTCCTCCGAGAGGTCCGACGCCGACGGGAGCTCGCCGGTCGGGTGGATCGGCGGGTGGTCGGTCGTCTCCTCGTCTCCCTCGGTGGGCTCGATCTCCTCCTGGTCGAGGAGGGACTTCGCGTCTTTCCCGAACGTCGAGGCGGCCGAGAGCTCCTCGATCAGCTCGCGGGGCTCCAGGTCCTCGGGGTACACCGTGTTGTCCGTCCGCGGGTAGGTGACGTAGCCGGCGGTGTACAGGTCCTCCGCGAGCGACATGGTGCGCTGGGCGGAGTGGCCGAGCGAGCCCGCCGCCCGGATGAACGCCGTGGTGTTGAACGGGGTTGGCGGCTCGTCGGTCCGAGTCCGGCGGCGCACGTCGTCGACGACGGCCTCGTCGGCCGCCGCCAGGGCCTCGGTGAGCACCTCCGCGACGTCGCCGTCCCAGACGCGCTGGGCCTCGTTGCCCTCGTCGTTCAGGTAGAAGTAGCGCGCCTCGAACGGGTCGCCGCCGGACTTCGTCAGCTTCCCGTACAGCTCCCAGTACGACTCGGGATCGAACGCCTGGATCTCGCGCTCGCGGTCGACGATGAGCTTGAGAGTCGGCCCCTGCACCCGGCCGACCGAGATGAAGTCGTCGCCGAGCTGGCGGGCGGACAGCGAGAGG
Source organism: Halorubrum sp. Ea1 (assembly GCF_002252965.1). Lineage (NCBI taxonomy): Archaea > Methanobacteriati > Methanobacteriota > Halobacteria > Halobacteriales > Haloferacaceae > Halorubrum > Halorubrum sp. Ea1. Next base: position 26,707 of record NZ_NHPG01000023.1, on the reverse strand, counting down.
AAGCGGGTGAGCGCCGCGCCCCACGTGAGGTCGATCACCTGGCGGGCCTCGCCGGCGGCGGCGAGGTCGAAGTCGAGCTCGTCGGGGTTCGCGAACGCCTCGGTGACCTCGTTGTCGGTGATCGAGGAGAATCGGACCCGATCGATAGGGGCGTCCTCGTTGACCTCGCGCACCAGCTCGTACGCCTCCTTTCCTATCAGCTCGCCCTCTCGGTCGTAGTCGGTCGCGATGACGACACGAGAGGCGTTCCGCGCCAGCGTACGGAGCGCGGCGACGATCCCCTCTTGGGTCGGCTCCTTGGTGACCGGCGCGTCGATGAGCTCGACCGGCTCGACGTCGCGCCAGTCGTTGTACTCGGCCGGGAAGTCGACCCCGACGACGTGGCCCGAGAGGCCGATACAGCGCTTGCCGCCCCACTTGTACACGTTGACGTCGTTTTTCCGCTCCGTCGTCGCGGACTCGCCGCTCAGGATGTCGGCGATGCGGCGCGCCGCGTTGTCCTTCTCCGTAATTATCAGCTCGGGGCCGCGACTCATTGCACCGGGATACGCCGCTCTCCCGTCTAAAGGTTTCGTGATGCAACCTAAGATCGCCCGCACGCGCGACTGTGCGCGCGACGACCGGGCGTTCTACTCCTCGTCGTTCTCGTCCGGCTCGGTCGGCACGCCGGCGAGGTTCCCGTCCCCGTCGAACAGCTTGGCGCGGAGGAAGCGCGTCCGGTAGCGGTTCGCGCCCTCCTTCGTATCGGCCTCCCGGATCTCGTCGATCCGGCCGTCGGCGACAGCGTCGATGATCTCCTCCACCTGCTCCTTCTCGCTCGGCGTCAGCTCGAACTCGTAGGTCCGGGGCTGCTCGCTCTCCAGCCGCGTCCACTTACGCGCGGCCGAGACGACGACCGAGCAGGGCTCGCGGCAGGGGAAGGCACCGTCGCCGCCGTCGACGTCGAGGTCGGTCTCGTCGTCGTACTCCCACTCCCGGCGCTTCAGGCACTGCGAGTCGTCGCAGCACGCCTCCGCGACCCAGTTGACGTGCTCGTACCCCTCGCCGCGGTCCCACGTCTTCACGACGCCGTAGATGCCGGACTGCCGCGCCATCGTCTCGCGCCAGTGGTTCACGTCGAGCTCGCCCTCGCGCTCGCGGTGCCAGTTGGCGACCGTCGCGGGGTAGATCGTCTCGACCGCCTCGTAGGCGTCCCGCGGACCGAGCTCGGGGAAGACCCACCCGCCCGCGAGCGACGGCGCGGTCTTGAGGGGACGGTAGCGCCCCTGCTCGTCGTACCTGACGAGGTCGCGGGCGTCGAGCGGGTCCTCGTGGGCGTCGAGCTCGTCGACCGAGACGCCGGCGTCGTCGGCGTGGCGCACGTCGTACCGGCGCTCGCCGCGGTCGGTGAGAGTGGCCGTAATCCGCAGCTCCCCCCACACGCGCTCGACCCCCTCCGCGAGCGCGGCGTACCGGGTCGCCACCGTCGCGCCGTCGGCGTCCTCCAGCCAGCGCAGGAACGCTCGACGGGGGCCGAACTCGCCGACGACGCGCTCGAAGGCGTACCAGTCCGTGACCGCGGGGGCGCGCTCGGCGAGCGCCTCGTGGAGTTCGCCCTCCGTCAGCCCGGTGCGGCGGTCGCCGTCGGCGAGGACGTACCGGTCCTCGTCGATGTCGCCGCGCAGGTCGGGCGCGACGCTGAACCCCTCGAACCGGAGCGGGTCGCCCGGGGTGTGGTCGCTGAGCGCGTCGAGCACCGCGTCGAAGGCGTCGCTCGGGAGGTCGATGTCGGGAGGCTCGGGGGCGGCCCCGGAGTCCGCCGACTCCTCGGCGGGTTCGGACATCGTCAGTCCCCCGTGGCGACGCGGGTGGTCTCGCGCACGTCGTCGAGCGCGGCACCGAGGTCGGCGCCCGCGTCGGCCGCGCGCTCCAAGACGACGTCGGCCATCAGGGGCTCGGTGCCGACGGCGCCGGCGTACCAGATCCGGGTGCCGTCCACCTCGGTCGGCACGTCGTACCCCTCCGTGTAGTCCTCGCAGAGCCCGACGTCCTCCGGGATGTCCTCCTGGGTGTGGTAGCCGTCGGCGATGAACAGCGGGACGAGGACGACGTCGTCGCTCTCGAAGAACTCGGGGAGGTCGTCGACCTCGGGGTCCTCGTCCATGTACAGCGCGCGCACCTCGTCGAAGCGGTCGCGCTCGGCGATCCGGTCGGCGTGGTACTCGATCGCCTTCGCCGAGTTCTCGTTGCGCTCGGTGCCGTGGCCGACGACGGCGAGCCCGAAGTCGTCGCCCACGTCGGGATCGCCGGTGACCGACTCCGCGCGCCGGACGATCACGTCGGTCATCGCGCGGTGCGTCCCCACCGGGCCGCAGTAGTGGACCTCCCGGTCGATGTCCTCGGCGACGAGCGTGGCCTGATCGGCCGAGAGGCCGTCCGAGTCCCACTCGGCGACGTCCCAGCCGTCGAGCCGGAGCTCGCGCGGGATCACCTGCTCGGTGAAGTACCCCTCCGAGACGAACAGCGGGACGACGTAGATCTCGTCGCCTTCGACGGTGCGGAGCACCTCCCGGAAGTGCGGTTCCTCCTTCCAGAAGCCGGTCTTCACCTCGTCGAACGCGCCGGTGGCGCGGATGGTGTCCGCGTGGTCGTACGTCGGCGCGCTCGACTCCGGATTGAGGTGCGAGCCGTGTGCGACGATGACGAGCGACTGCATACACACGCTGGGGGCGCGCCGCTCTTAGGGACTTCGGCACGTGCGGCGCAACGGGAACGCGACGGCGCCGCGTTCAGCCGAGGGGCGCTCCCCGAGCCCGACCGAAATCGCCATGCCGGCCCGCGCCGCACTCCCGACCATGTCGCTGGCAGCCGACACCCGCGAAGCGGCCCGGGCCCGCCCGTTCGTCCTCGACGCGCTCCGCGCCGGCGTGTTGAACCACAGCGCCGCCGCCGCGTGGCTCGCCGACGAGGCCGACCTCGGCGGCGACGGCGACGCCGACACCGACGCGATCGCGACCGCGCTCCGCCGATTCCGGGAGGACCTCCCGGCGTACGCGACCGCCGAGCGCTCGGCGAGCGTGTCGATGCGGAGCGGGGTCGGAGTGGTCGAGGGGGAGCGAGACACCGACGCCGGCACCGATCCCCTCCTCAGTGCCGGCGGTGCGGCGGTCGTCCCCGAGGGGCGCGACACGGCCATCCTCGCGACCGGGGACGTCGACGCCCGAGCGCTCGCGACCGCCATCCGCCGCCTCGACGCCGTCGACGTCGACGTCGCGGCCGCGGGGGTCGCCGGGGGCGCGCTCGCCGTCGTCGTGGGACGGCGCGACGGCGCGACCGCGGTCCGGGTGGTCGAGGCGGCGCTCTCGGCGGTGCCGAACGAGTGAGGTGTCTGCGGCCGCGAGGGCAGACGTGAACCACGTTCCGGACGAGGCGCTCGCCGCGCTCGACGCGTTCGGCGAGGGACACCTCCGCGGCGACCCCGCGCCGGTCAGCGAGCGGCTCCGCTCGGACCTCCGGCTCCGGATCACGACGCTCGACGACGGGCGGACGGCGCGCTGCCGGTTCGAGACCGAGCACACGCGGACGCCGCCGACGCTCCGGGACCGGGGGTCGTTCCTCGCGACGTACGCGGACGGCGTCGACGACCGGCTCCGCGCCTGGGGGATCGAGCCCCCCGACGCGTACGAGTACGTCGGGACGGTCGACGGCTGGCACCGGTACGCCGGGCGGCTCCGACTGCCGTAGGGGGACCGCCGACCGCCGTGCGACGGCGTTCGCGCGACCCGCACGCTTTTCTAACGCGCTCTGATAGGTACGGGCGATGAACGCCGTCACGCTCGGTCCCGCCGGCACGTACTCACACCGTGCGGCGCGGGCCGTCGCCGCCGAGGTGTCGTTCCGCGAGTCGGTCACCGCCATCGTCGACGCCGTCGCCTCCGGCGAGTTCGAGCGCGGAGTCGTCCCCATCGAGAACAGCATCGAGGGGTCCGTCACGGAGAGCCTCGACGCGCTGGCCGACTACGACGTCGCGGTCACCCGCGAGGTCGTCACCCCGATCCGACACGCGCTCCTCGCGCAGGAGCCCGAGTTCGGGGTCGTCGCCAGCCACTCCCAGGCGCTCGCGCAGTGCCGCAACTGGCTGGAAGAGCACTATCCGGACGCCGGGCTCGAAGCGGTCGCCTCCACCGCCCGCGGGGTCGAGCGCGCCCGCGAGGACGCCCGCATCGCCGGGATCGGCCACCCGGACAACGCCGGCGACGACCTCGAAATCCTCGCGGAGGACATCCAAGACCGCACCTCCAACGCGACCCGGTTCCTCGTCGTCGCGCCCGCGTCCGCCCGCTCCGACGCGGGCGGAAAGACGACCCTGATCGTCTATCCGAACGCGAACTACCCGGGGCTCCTGCTGGAGCTTTTGGAGGCGTTCGCCGACCGCAACCTCAACCTCTCTCGGATCGAGTCGCGCCCGAGCGGTGAGCGCCTCGGCGACTACCTGTTCCACTTCGACGTCGACGCCGGGCTCTACGAGGACCACATGGCGGCCGCCGTCGAGGACATCGAGGCCATCGCCGACAACGGGTGGGTGCGCGTGCTGGGATCGTACGACACCGAACACGTGCTGGAGTAGCGGCTCAGCGTCCGATCGCGGAGCCCGTTCCGCGCCCGTAGCTCTCGGTCCGACGCCCGATCGAAACCGGCAACACTGACGGAGATTTGGGTCTCTTTGATGTGGGATTGCGGTTACTTTCACCAAATAGTTGATTGCATACTAAAACGATCTCTCTGACGGGTATATCCCATGAACGCTAACAGACGGACGGTACTCAGGGGCGTCGGCGCGGGAACAGCGGCACTGCTCGGCGGCGTCGGCACCGCCGCGGCCAAGCCGCCGAGCGAGGGCAAGACGATCGTCGACGTGGCCGACGACGCCGACGGCTTCGACGTCCTCGTCGCCGCGGTCAAGAAGGCGGGTCTCGCCGGCGCGCTGAGAGGAAACCGCCAGTTGACCGTGTTCGCTCCGACCGACGCGGCGTTCGATGACGCCCTCGAGAGCCTTGGCGCCGACAGTCTTGCTGAGGTCGACGACGAGACGCTAGCCAACATCCTCACCTACCACGTCGTGCCCGGCCGTCGGAAGGCGAACTCGATCGTCAACGCGGACGAAGTGCCGACCCTGAACGGCGCGAAAGTCGACGTCGACGGCACCGACCTCAACGGCGATCAGGCCGACATCGTCATCACGAACATCGAGGCGGCGAACAGCTTCGTCCACGTGATCGACGGAGTGCTGCTGCCGTAGCGCGGCCGCGAGGCTCGATGGTCCCCGCCGGCGTCACGTGCCCTTCCGTCACCTCGTACGGCGATCCGTGTGTTTATATATCCGACTTCCGATAAGTATGTTCGATGGAGCCGGTGCTCTGGCAGGTGCTGGCAGGAACGCGGGGGGGGCCCAACCGCGCGCGATTGCTCCGGGCGCTCGACGAACGACCGCGGAACGCCAACCAGCTCGCCGAGGACCTCGACCTCGCATACAAGACCGTCAGGCACCACCTCGGAGTGCTGGAGGAGAACGACGTGGTCGAGAGCACCGAACAGGACTACGGCGCCGTGTATCTGCCGACGGAACGCACCCGGAACCACTGGGAGACCGTCGAGGACATCATCGATCAGGTGGAGTGAGTATGACTCGAATCTGGAACGAAGCGATCGACGGAGGAATCGGAGGGGACGCGGAATGACCCTGGTGCTCGACGTGGCGCGAGTCGCCGCCGCGGTCAACGTACTGCTGTTGCTCGTCCTCATCGGCATCTGGGGACGCAACTACCTCGAGATCCGCTCGAAGCACACGCTCGGGTCGGCGGTGTTCGCGCTCTTCCTCCTGGCCGAGAACGTGCTGGCGCTGTTCTACTACCTCAACCCGCCGCAGATGTCGGCGCCGGCGGTCCGGGCGATGATGTACCTCCAGATCCTCGAGTTCGTCGGGATCGCGTTCCTCGTCTACGTGACTTGGGACTGACGTCGGCGGCGGCCGCTCCGCCCTCGTTCCCGCCGCCCTACTCGAACCGGTACGTCGCCCCGTCCGGCCCGTCCTCGATCTCGATTCCCACGTCGCGCAGCGCGTCCCGGAGCTCGTCCGCGCGCTCGTAGTTGCCGGCCGCCCGCTCGGCCTCGCGCACGTCCAGCACCAGTTCGACGAGCTCGCCGGCCAGCTCCACGTCGCCGTCGCTCTCCGCCTCGAACTGAAGCCCCAACACGTCGCCGGCGAGGTCCTCGAACGCCTCGACCGCCCCGCGGAGCCCGCGGTAGTCGTAGGCCGCTCCCGAGCCGCCTCCGTCGGTCCCGCTGTCGCCCGCTCCGTCCACGTGGCGGTTCACGGCGTCCGTCAGCTCTAGGAGGGCGGCGGTCGCCTCCCGAAGGTTCAGGTCGTCGTTCATCGCCGCGGCGAACTCGTCGCGGGCCGTGTCGACCGCCTCGCGGAGGTCGCCGTCTTCGGCCGTCGCGCGGGCCTCGGTCGAGTCGAGCGCGTCGACGGCGCGGTCGTACGTCCGGGAAAGGCGCTCCCAGCGCTCCTCGGCCTCCGCGATCGTCTCCTCGGTGAGCGCCTGCTCGGAGCGGTAGGCGGCGCCGGCGTAGAAGGTCCGGATCACGTTGACGCCGAGCTCGTCTAAGGCGTCCGGGACGGTCCAGAAGTTACCGATCGAGGAGGACATCTTCTCGCCCTCCATCTCGAGGAGACCGACGTGGAGCCAGTGGCGGGCGAACGTCTCGCCGGTCGCCGCCTCGGACTGCGCGATCTCGTTCTCGTGATGGGGGAAGACGAGGTCGCGCCCGCCCATGTGGACGTCGAGGGTGTCGCCGAGGTGCGTCGTCGACATCGCCGAGCACTCGACGTGCCATCCCGGGCGCCCCTCGCTCCACGGCGACTCCCACGTCTCGCCTTCGGGCACGGCGTCGCCGTGGTCGTGCTTCGCGTGCTCGCGCGCGGCGGTCTCGCTCACGCCGCCGGCCTTCCACAGCGCGAAGTCCGAGGGGTTGCGCTTCTCCGACCGCTCGTCCGGCTCGCCCTGCGCCTCCAGTTCCTCGACGTCCTGGTTCGACAGCTTCCCGTACTCCTCGAACGTCGTGACGTCGAAGTAGACGGAGCCGTTCGACTCGTAGGCGTACCCCTTCCCGACGAGGGTCTCCACCAGCCCGCGGATCTCGGGGACGTGCTCGGTGACGCGGGGGTACACCTCCGCGCGCAGGAGGTTCAGCCCGCGCATCGCGTCGAAGGTGGTCGCGGTGAACGCCTCGGCCACGTCGCGCTCGGCGGCCCACTCGTCGCGCTCGCCGACGCGGGCCGTGATCTTCTCGTTGACGTCGGTGACGTTCTCGACGTGACGCACGTCGTAGCCGAGGTAATCGAGCCACCGGTGGAGAACGTCGGCGTGGAACCACAGGCGGGCGTGTCCAAGGTGGGGGTCGTCCGACACCGTCAGCCCGCAGACGTAGAGCGTGACATCGCCGTCGGCCGTGAACTCGACGCGCTTGTCTGCCAGGGTGTCGGTAACGACGAGACTCATTAACGAATGCTTGCAAAGGTGAGAGTTTTAAACCGTCGGATCGGTCGAGGGTGCGGAGACGAGCGCTCTGACGGCTTGTACACCCGTATATAAATAATCGGTGCTGACACCGGACCGGTAACGGACTCCTCCAACGACCCAGCCGCTCGCCGATACATCGGTGACACCGCGGTGACCGCCCCAAAAGCCCCAGCCGCGACGGCTCGCGCCTCTAGCGGCCGGCGGCGACGCCGCCGGCGACTGCCCTTTTGAGTCCCTCTCGCCCGCTCCGCAACCGCACCTCACGCCTCCCCAGCCTCGTCGGACCGGCGCGTGTCCGCCGGTCCGGCTCCCTCGCGCGTGCACCTCGCGCCCGGTGGGCGCTCGGCGGCACGCGCCGACCGCGTCACCTAGCTACACACAGCCGATTCTCACCGCTTCCCGAGCGCCTCCTCGAAGACGCGCTGGGCGCGCTCGTACCCCTCGTTCCGGTCGACGATCGGGTGCGGGTAGTCGGGCGCGAGCTCCTCGCGTTCGCCGTGCGAGAGCGTCGGCCAGTCGACGACCTTCCCGGCGGGCACGTCCCGGAGTTCGGGGACGTACGCCTTCACGAAGCGGGCGCCGTCGTCGTACTTGCTCATCTGGCTCACCGGGTCGAAGATGCGGACGTCGACGGAGTCGGTGCCCGTCGACGCGGTCCACTGCCACGCCCCGTGGTTCGAGGCGTAGTCGTGGTCGATCAGCTGTTTGGTGAAGTAGCGCGCTCCGCGCCGCCAGTCGATCAGGAGGTGTTTCGCCAGGAAGCTCGCGACCACCTGCCGCGGGCGATTGTGGATGTACCCCTCCGCGTTCAGCTGTCGCATCCCGGCGTCGACGAGCGGGTAGCCGGTCTCGCCGCGCGCCCACGCCTCGAAGTCGGCGTCGTCGTCGCGCCACGCGATCTCGTTCGGGAACGACTTGTAGTTCGACACCGCCAGGTCGGGGTTGTAGTAGAGCAGGTGGTACATCTGCTCGCGCCACGACAGCTCGTAGCGGTACTTGTCCACGTTGCGGCGCTCGCCGCCGGTGACTGCCTCGTAGACGTCGCTCGCGCCCGCCCACACCTCGCGGATCCCGATCGCGCCGGTCGCGAGGTACGGCGACAGCCGCGAGACCGCGTGCGTGGGCTCCTCCGCGGCGCGCCGGAGGTCGTCGCGGGTGTCGTTGTACGACGTGATCCCGTAGTCGAGGAAGTCGTCGAACCGCTCGCGGGCGGCCTCGTACCCCGCCTCGGGGAGGTCGATGTCGGCGTCCGGTTCGGGGACCGTCTTCCCGTCGCGCACGGCCGCCAACGACTCCGACTCGGGCTCCGGATACGGTCCGGGCTTGGGGACCGCCGCCCAGTCGTCGTGGAACCGACTGTGGTTCGCGTAGCGCTCCTCGAGCCGGGCGGGGTCGACCAGAACGGCGTCGGTCCGCGCGTCGGTCTCGACTCCGACGCCAGCGAGGGCGTCCTCGACCGCGCGCTGGCGGTTGCGCCGAGCGGGGCGGTAGTACTCGTTGTAGAAGACCGTCTCGGCGCCGTGCTCGTCGGCGAGCTCGACGAGGACCTCTTCGGGGTCGCCCGCCCGGACGACGAGGTCGCTCCCGAGCTCGCGGTAACGAGCCTCCAACCGCTTCACGTGGCGGAGGAGGAAGGCGCGCTGGCGCGCTCCCACCGTCTCGAACAGGTCGGCGTCGTAGACGAAGACGGGGACGACGGTCCCCGCCCGCGCGGCCGCCGCGAGCCCGGCGTTGTCTCCGGTTCGCGGGTCGCGTCGGTGCCAGAACAGCTGCATGGGATCGGTACGGACTCCACCGGATAGTGTCCTTCGGCCGGGAGCGACGTTCCGGGACGGACGCGACCGCGCTCCACCCGAAATCCACCCGTGTGCTTAAGCCGACGAGCCCGAAGCGTAGGTATGGAGCCGCTCGTCGTCGCCATCCTCGTCGGCGTCCCGCTCGCGTGGCTCGTCGGCTTCGCCGCGTACGTCTACGTCGACGCCCCGAAACACGGGATGAACCGCGAGAAGTGGGCGCTCATCGCCTTCGTCGTCCCGCTGTTCGGCCTCTTCGCGTACCTCTTCGAGCGGGACGAACAGTCGTACGACCCGTCCGAAGACCCGTACGCCGGCGGGAGCGACGCGCGCAAGGCCGGCCTCGCGGTCCACGAGCGCCGGCGCGGCGAGAAGGCGCTCGGCCCGGCGGGGACGGAGGCCGACGACGAGTCGGACGCCGAGGACGAGTGGGACGACCCGCCGGGCGTCGACCTCGACGAGGACTGACTCCCGAGCGTCGGTATCGGCTCGGCGATCGCCACGCGCCGGCGAGCCCTCACAGCACGTCCAGCAGCGCCGCCCGCCGCCGGTCGAGGTCGAAGGCGGCGTCCGCGGCGTCGAGGCGCTCCAAGAAGGCGAAGACGTCGGCGCCGGACCGCTCCGCGTGGTCGACGAGCGCCTCGATCGAGGCGCGGTTGAGCGCGAACGACTCCAGCTTGCCGCAGACGAGCGCGAGCGCCGCGCCCGCCTCGCCGTCGGGGAACGCGGAGTCGACCGCGGAGAAATCGGGGTCGGCGGGGGACGCAGAGTCGGACCCGTCGACCTCGACGCCCCCGTCGCTCCCGTCGGCGGCGAACGTCCGCAGACAGCGGGTGCAGATCGCCGTCGTCGCGGCCGGCGCGTGCTCGCGGATCGCGGGCGGGACGACGAACGCGACGAGGTCGGCGTCACAACGGGGACAGGACATGAGAAACGAGATGGATGAGACGGCGGGTTCGGTCGGTAGACGCGGGACGGCGCGAGTCGACGGAACCGGTCAGTCCGCGGGCTCCGGCTCCTCGGCCCGGGCCGCCGCGGCCTCGGCGGCGGCCTCTTCGGCCTCCTCCTTCTCTTCTTCCTCCTTTTTGGCCTTGATCTTCTTCATGCGGAAGATCTCCTCGCGCTCCTGTTCCTCCAGCTTCTGCTCGATGTACTCCTGGTTCTCGTAGAGGGTCGGGAGGAGCGTGAACTCCAAGGCGTTCACGCGGCGCTTGGTGGTCTCGATCTCCGTGAGCATCTTCTTCATGGCCGTCTCTACCTCGGCCGCGAGGATGATCTTCTCTAACAGTTCCTCGTAGGCGTCGGCCGCCTCGTCGATGCGGGCGGAGGAGCCGAGCAGCCCGTAGCCGCGCTCGTCGAGGCTCTTCTTCACCTTCGAGGACTCGATCTGCGGGACGACCACGCCCATGATGTTCTTCGACTGGGTGGTGATCTCCGGGTGCTCTTTCAGCGCGGCGGCCGCGCCGCGGACGGCGACGTCGCCCTCCATCGCCCGGGCCATGTCGATCTTGCGCTGGGCCGTCTCGTACCTCTCGGAGACGTCCGAGCGGACGTCCTGCGCCTGATCGAGGATGTCCATGAACTCCATGATGAGGCCGTCACGCTTCTGTTCGAGCGTGTCGTGACCGCGCTCCGAGAGCTCGATGCGGTCCTCGATCGCCATCAGGTTCTTCCGCGTCGGTTTGACGTCCTTGGCCATCTTATTGGTGGAGTCTTCCGCTCCGAGGCGGATAATTCTTTTCAGTCGTGACGTGTCGCGCGCGATCGGCCCCGGCCGGCGCCGCCGCTAACTGAGGGCGAAAAGTGGAAGAAAGCCGCGTCAGTCGGCCGCTTCGACGACTTCGCGCTCGGAGTCCTCCTCGCGGTAGTACTCCTCGATGAACTCCTCGTCGATCCGGTTGAGGGCGTCCTTCGGAAGCATCGAGAGCAGGTCCCAGCCGATCTCCAGCGTCTCCTCGATGTCGCGGTTCGTGTCGAAGCCCTGGTCGACGAACTCCGACTCGAACGCGTCCGCGAAGTCGAGGTACTTGTTGTCGAGCTCCGAGAGCGCCTCGCGCCCGACGATGTTCACGAGGTCGCGCAGGTCCTCGCCCTCCGCGTACGCCGCGAACATCTGGTCTTTCACGTCGGCGTGGTCCTCGCGGGTGAGCCCCTCGCCGATCCCGTCGTCCATCAGCCGCGACAGGCTGGGGAGGACGTTGATCGGGGGCTGCAGCCCCTGACTGTTCAGGTCGGGGTCGACGTAGATCTGTCCCTCCGTGATGTACCCGGTCAGATCCGGGATCGGGTGGGTGTCGTCGTCGCCCGGCATCGTGAGGATCGGGATCTGCGTCACCGACCCGTCACGGCCCTGGATGCGCCCGGCGCGCTCGTACAGCTGCGCCAGGTCGGTGTACATGTACCCGGGGTAGCCACGTCGGCCCGGGACCTCCTCGCGGGCCGCCCCGATCTCGCGGAGCGCCTCGCAGTAGTTGGTCATGTCCGTCAGGATGACGAGGACGTGGTAGTCCTTCTCGAAGGCGAGGTACTCGGCCGTGGTGAGCACCATACGCGGGGTGACCGTCCGCTCGACGGCGGGGTCGTCCGCGAGGTTCATGAAGACGACGGAGCGCTCCAGCGCACCGGTGCGCTCGAAGTCCTGCATGAACTCGTTCGCCTCCTCCTGGGTGATCCCCATCGCGCCGAAGATGACGGCGAACTCGGAGCTCTCCTCCCCGGCCTCCTCCTCTTCCGGCACGCTCGCCTGCCGGGCGATCTGCATCGCCAGCTCGCTGTGCGGCTGCCCGGAGCTGGAGAAGATCGGGAGCTTCTGGCCGCGAACGAGGGTGTTCATCCCGTCGATCGCTGAGACGCCCGTCTCGATGAACTCCTCGGGGTACTCCCGGGAGTAGGGGTTGATCGCCGCGCCGACAATGTCCTGCCGCTCCTCGGGGACGATCTCCGGACCGTCGTCGATCGGGCGGCCGGAGCCGTCGAGGACCCGTCCGAGGAGGTCCTCGGTGACGGGCATCTTCATCGTCTCGCCCAGGAAGCGGACGGACGCGTTCTGGTCGATACCGGAGGTGCCCTCGAACACCTGGATGGCGACGACGCCCTCCGAGGATTCGAGCACCTGTCCGCGCAGCGTCTCTCCCTGTGCCGTCTCGATCTCGACGATCTCGTCGTAGCCGATCGCCTCGTCGACCTCGGCGTACACGAGGGGGCCGCTGATCTCGGTGATGGTCTGATACTCTTTCATGGTCAGTAGAGGCTCCGGAGCTCGTCGGCGATCTCCGCTTTGAGCTCCTCGACGTACTCCTCGTAGTCCTCTTGGACGCCGATCCGGTTAATTCGGGGGGCGGCCTCGGTGTCGACGATCTCCTCGACGGGGACGCCCGCTTCGAGCGCCCTGAACGCCTCGTCGTTGAACGCCTCGATCGTCGTCAGCATGAGGTACGTCTTCTCGGGCGGACAGTACGTGTCCACCGGGTGGAACGCGTTCTGCTGGAGGTACGCCTCGCGCAGGTAGCGGGCGACCTCCAGGGTGAGCTGCTGGTCGTCGGGCAGGGCGTCCTTCCCGACGAGCTGGACGATCTCCTGCAGCTCGGTCTCCTCGTCGAGCACGTCGACCGCCCACTGGCGCTTCTCCGCCCAGTCGTCGGCGACCTCGTTCTCGAACCACGGGTCGAGCTGGTCTTTGTACAGCGAGTACGACTCGTTCCAGTTGATCGACGGGAAGTGGCGGCGCTCCGCCAGGTCCGCGTCGAGCGCCCAGAACGTCTTCACGATGCGCAGCGTGTTCTGGGTGACCGGCTCGGAGAAGTCACCGCCGGGCGGCGACACCGCGCCGATCGCCGAGACGGACCCCTCCGTCCCGTTGACGTTCTCGAAGTAGCCGGCGCGCTCGTAGAACTGCGCGAGCCGGGCGGCGAGGTACGCGGGGTACCCCTCCTCGCCGGGCATCTCCTCCAGCCGGGAGGAGATCTCGCGCATCGCCTCCGCCCACCGCGAGGTGGAGTCGGCCATCAGCGCGACGTCGTACCCCATGTCGCGGTAGTACTCGGCGATCGTGATCCCCGTGTAGATACAGGACTCACGCGCCGCGACGGGCATGTTCGAGGTGTTCGCGATGAGCGAGGTGCGGGCCATCAGCGGGTTGCCGTTGGCCGGGTCCTCCAGCTCGGGGAAGTCCTCGATGACCTCGGTCATCTCGTTTCCGCGCTCGCCGCAGCCGACGTAGACGATAATGTCGGCGTCGGCGTACTTCGCGAGCTGGTGCTGCGTGACGGTCTTCCCGGAGCCGAACGGGCCCGGGATCGCGGCCGTCCCGCCCTTCGCGATGGGGAACAGGCCGTCGAGGATGCGCTGTCCGGACACCAGCGGCGTCCGGGGCGTCTTCTTGTTCTCGGAGGGGCGCGCCTCGCGGACGGGCCACTCCTGGTGCATCGAGACGTCGGTCCCGTTCGCGAGCTCGGCCACCGTCTCGGTGACGTCGAACGAGCCCGACTCGATCGCGGTGACCTCGGTGGTCTCGCCCTCCTCGAGGGCGTCCGGCGGCACCATCACCTTGTGGTCGATGGTGACCGTCTCCTCGACGACGCCGACCACGTCGCCGCGGCCGACCTCGTCGCCGACCTCGACGATCGGCTCGAACTCCCACTCCTCCTCGAGGTCGATGCCGGGCGCGTCGACCCCGCGGTCGAGGTAGGGACTGCCCATCTTGCCCTCCAGCACGTCCAGGGGTCGCTGGACGCCGTCGTAGATGGCGTCCAGCATGCCCGGACCAAGGTCGACCGACAGCGGCTCGCCCGTGTTCTCGACGGGTTCGCCGGGGGCGACCCCGGAGGTCTCCTCGTACACCTGAATGGTCGTGATGTCGCCTTCGATCTCGATCACTTCCCCCATGAGGCCTTCGTCGCCGACGTAGACGACGTCGTTCATGCGGGCGTCGAGGTCGCGGGCGCTCACGACCGGACCGCTCACGCTTTGGATAACACCGTCTTCGGTAGGGGTGGTCTCCGTGGATTCTGCTTTGCTCATGTTAATCGTCCTCCTCCATCAGGTCGATCCCGATGGCTCGTTTGATCTGGTCGCGCAGCCCGCCGCTGCCGGCGCCGGCGCCGCCGAGCGTGACGAGCACGGGCTCGATGCTCCCCTCCACCGACTCGCGGGTCCCCCGCGAGAGGTGGTCGAGGTCGTCGTTGTGCATCACGATGATGCCGGTGCCCTCGTCGTCGAGGGTCCGTTCGACGGCGTCGTCGAGCCGCTCGTCCTTCTCGTCGTCTGGTACGTTCTCGAACTTCCGCACGCCGGCGAGCCGGAACCCCGTAGTGAACTCGGGGCTGCCGACGACGGCGATCTCCTGGCTCATGTTATCACCAGCTCCGATTCGATCTCGTCGGCCGACAGGCCGGCCTCCTTGCCGCGGGCGATCGCCCGGATGTTCTCCACCTCTCGCTCCTTCGCGAGGATGTAGGAGATGACCGGGGTGACCGACACCGGGTGGATCGTGCCGAGCCGGTCGCCGTACGCGAGCAGCGCGGCGTCGGTCGCGTGCTCGAACGCGATGAGGCTGTCCGCCTCCTCGAGTTCGCGCAGCGCCGGGCCGAGCTGCTCGGCGTACTGGCTGTCCGCGATGTATTCCACGAGCTCGTCGAGGTTCCGCGCGAGCCGCGCGAGCGACCCGCGGGTGAACAGCTCGCCGCCCTCGATGAAGTACGCGGCGGGGTCGATGTCCGCGCCCGACCGGGCGAGCCGGAGGGCGTTCGTCGCGTTCCGGAAGTCGACCTCCGCCTTGAGGAACGCCTCGTACTGCCGGGTCGGTTCGTCGTTACCGAGCCCGGAGAGGAGCCGCTCGTAGAACGCGCGGTCGACGGCGTTCTCGAGGGGGACCAGCACGTCCGTCTCCTCGTACTCGGCGTACGCCTCGCGGAGCGGCGGGCCGTAGATCGTGTCTTCCAGCACCTCGACGACGCCGTCGATCGAGTCGGCCTCCAGCAGGCGCCGGATCAAACGGTCGTCGAACTCGCCAGCGCGGATCAGGTCGACTTCGACGTCGGACTGGTCCGCGTCGGTGTAGACGCCGCGGATGACCGTCTTCACGTTCCACGCGTCGAACTTGCGGAGGTAGCGGGCGATCTGGTCGTACAGCCTTCCCTCGCTCCACTCTAAGATCCCCTCGAACTGCTGGGCGAGGTTCCGGTTCAGCGCGTACTCGATGAGGTCCACGCCGCCGTGGCGGCTCCCGAGGGCGTTGATCTCCCGCCCGTAGCTCGATTCCTCCATGAACCGGGCGATCTCCGCCGGGCCCATCCGGGTCAGCTTGCGGTACTCCTCGTCCCCGTAGAGGCTGCCGCGGCGGGCGCGAACCCGCGCGACGACGTACTCCGGGTTCGAGCTCCCGACGGCGCTCATTGGTCGAACAGCCGCTCCGAGATGTTCTTCAACTCGTCGTCCCAGACGGACTCCAGGACCGAGTCGAACGTGTTGTTCACGCGAACGCGAGAGGTGTCGCTCTCGGCGACCACGCCGCCGAGACAGTCGACTTCGCCGTCGACTTCCGCGTTGCGGTCGGCGACGAGCTCCTCGAGGAGCTCGACGTCCTCGGCGCGAGTGTAGACGGCGACGTCGGCGTCGCCGTCGAACTCCGCGAGGCTCGCGTCGAGCAGCGTCTCGGTCAGCTCGCGACGGCGGTCGTCGTCGAGACCGGCGATCGCCGCCTCGACGTCGTCGTGGACGTCTTCGAGGACGTCGCGGCGGGCTCCGAGCCGCTCCTGCTTCGCCTCGAGTTTGGCCGACGAGAGCGTCTGCTCGCGCTCTTGGTCGATCTGTCGGTCGACCTCTGCGAGCCGCTCCTCGCGGATGCGCTCGGCGTCGGCCTCCGCCTCGGCGACGATCTCGTCCGCCTCGGACTCCGCCGCTTCGCGGATCTCCTCTGCACGCGCGCGGGCTTCGTCTCGAACGTCCTCAACGACAGTGTCCAAACTCATTGGTTGAAAAAGGGTTACCCGACGATGAACACGACGACGAGCGCGAGGATGACGATCGTCTCGGGAAGCACCGTCAGGATGAGCCCGTTGACGAAGAGGTCCTCGTCCTCGGCCATCGCGCCGACGGCGGCCGAGCCGATACCGCGCTCCGCGTAGCCCGCACCGAGCGCCGCGAGGCCGACGGCGAGCGCTGCCGCGGCGTTGGGGTCAGTAAGTGTTCCTCCGGTGGACAGTACGGCGTTCCCGAGTGCGTTGGTAGCTTCAAGCATTGGTAGTAGTTCCGGTTGCTCGTCTCCGAACAGTTGCTAGTTGCCGCCACAGTAGTCATAAAGCTTCCCAAAACGACCGAATAGACCGGCCGCAGTCGGGGACGGAGGCGGGGCTAAACGCGGCTCGAACGCGACTCGCCGCGACGCGCGACGGGCGTGTCCGAGCCGACGAGAGCGGCAGTGAATGACTGCGAGGGGCGGAGGCACCAGGGCGGGACGCGGCCGCCGGACGCCCTACTCCTCGGTGGTGTACTCTCGGTCGTGGCCGAACGGCAGGTAGCTGTCGCCGCCGCCTTCGTAGAAGTTCCCGAAGAACTCCACGTACTCGAGACGCACCGCCTGAATGCCGGCGGAGGTGACGCCGAGCAGGAGGACGACGACGTGGCCGACGACGGCCACGACGACCCCGCCGACGAGCGCGACGACCCCGACGAGGCCGATCGAGGCGGGGTCGAAGGCGGTCGTGATCCCCGCGAAGACGAGCTCGTAGTCCTCCGGGTGGCTCCGCACGTACTCGAGGTAGTCGGCGGAGAAAATGAAGTGGAAGCTCCCCGCGCCGCCCTCGTCGATGTACGCGCCGAACGCGAGCAGGTTCACCGCTAGCGCCATCCCGCCCTTCGCGAGCAGCACCGCCATGATCCGGGCGTACGAGATGACGTTGACGATCGGCGAGAGCACCTCGGCGAGCTCCGGCGGCTCGCCGATCGCGAGCAGGACGACGCCGAGAGCGATGGCCGCGATGGCGACGTACCCGACCGCGACCGGGAAGCCGGCGAACGACACCGCCCCGAAGGTGAGTATCGAGAACGAGTCGAAGAGGAACGCCGGCTTCGGACCGAGCACGTGCTGGCTGAAGATCCAGACCCACGCGCCGTTGAGGATCAGCAGCCACGACCCGCCCTCGTACAGTGCGTGTTTGAGGTCGTGCTGCTGGTAGTTGCTCACGAACGAGAGGATGTGCCCCGCGTTCAGGTGGACGAGACCGAACAGCACGCTGGCGACGAGGAACGACAGCGCCCAGTCGAGGTCCGCCGGCGAGAGCCCCTTCCCGTCGACGGGCCAGTGGATGTCACCCGGCAGCAGCTGGTACGCGTGGTAGCCGAACAGGTCGATCCCGAAGTAGATCCCGAACAGGATCGTGAAGCCGCCGGCCCACATCGCGACGGCGCCGAGCTCCCGGAACGTCCCGTCGAATCGGCTGTACAGGAAGTAGCCGATCGCGGCGTAGAGGACGCCGTACCCGACGTCGCCGATCATGAACCCGAACATGAGCGGGAACGTGAGGAAGACGAGGAGCGTCGGGTCGAACTCAGAGTACTTCGGTCGGCCGAAGCCCTGCACGAGCAGCTCGAACGGCCCCGCCGCGTTCCCGTTGTCTTGGACGACCGGCGGGTCGTCGTCGCCGTGCATCGCGTGGCCGCCGTCGGTGGCGGCCGCCTTCTCGGCCGTCGCGTCCGCGGCGCCGGCGTCGGCGTCGACCGCGCTCGCGGAATCGCCCTCGTCGCCGTCCACCGCCTCGGTGTGGTGGTCACCGTCGGGCGTGAACGAAGCGCGTTCGAGCTCCTCGACCTCGGCGTGGTCGCCGACGGCGTCGGCGATGGTCGCCTCGAATTCGGGGTAGGTGTCCGTGGGGATCCACCCCTCCGCGACGAACGCGTTCTCGGTGGTCGCGAAGGAGAGCGGCGCCTCTTTCTTCTCGGCCTCGATGGTGAGCTGCTCCTCGGCGCGGAGCAGGAAGGCGGCCGCCTCCTCCTTCATGGCTGCGAGGTCGGCCTCGATCGCCTCGAGGTCGGTCCGCAGATCCTCGCGCTCGCGCTCCAGCTCCGCGACGTACTCCGCGGGGCCGGCCTCGGCCTCGGGGACCTCCAGCAGCGCGATGTCGACGCCGACGAGCGAGTCCTGCAGGACCCCCTCCTCGGCCCCGTCGGCGGGCTTCGCGAAGATCGCCACGACGTCGCTCCCGGCGAACACCTCGTAGGCGTCGATCCCGTCGGCGTCGGCGAGCGTCGCCTCGACGGCGTCGGGCTTGGCCTCGCCGACGACGACCTCCAGCGAGTCGTAGCCGCGGAGCAGGTCGAGCTCGATGCCGAGGTCGGCGAACGGCTCCATGCGGTCGATCTCCTCCTCCCGGTCGCGGATCTCGGTCTGGAGCTCGTCACGCCGGTCGTTGAGGGCGTTGACGCGCTCGCGGACGTCGGCGAGCTCGCGTTCGAGCTCCTCGTCGTCGATGGCGCGGGCCGCGTCGACCTCGTCGCCCTCGACGTCGAGGACGCTCTCCAGCGAGCGGACGGTGACGAGCCGCTCGTTCACCGTCTGGGCGCCCTCGAGCGACTCGCCGGGCGCGAACCCCTCGTAGCGCTCGTCGTAGTCCGTGACGTGCAGCGAGTGGTGGGCGTACGCCGCCTCGATGACGTCGTCGATGACGCGCTTCGAGCCCGTCACCGACACCTTGCTCATCCGCTCAGGCCTGAGCATCCACCGCCTCCTCGGCCTGTTGGTTCACCGCTTCCTCGAACCGTTCGACTGCGTAGTCGACGGCCGAGTCCACGCGCTCGCGGGCCTCGCGTTCGAGCTCGTCGCGGTCGGACCGGCCCGACTCGAGGATCTCCTCGCGGCGTTCCTCGATCTCCTCGCGGGCGGCCTCGAGCCGTTCCGCGGCCTCGGACTCCGCCTCCTCCTCGGCCTCGGCGCGGATCGCCTCCGCGCGCTCTCGAGCCTCGGCGAGGCGCTCGTCGGCGTCCGATTCCGCCTCCGCGATGATCTCGTCCGCCTCCCGTTCAGCCTCCTTGATCCGGTCGAGCACCTCTGGTCTCGCCATGCTACTAATCGCCTGAAACTCTACAAGCGACGTATAAGGTGTTTGCGAAAGTACGCGGGCGTTGCCCCCGATATCGGCGGGAATCCGCGGCGCCCGCACGTCTCCGGCCGGCGGCCGCCGCCTACATTTAAGTACCAGTCGCCGGACCGTCACCGTATGGCAACGGTGTATGCGGTCGCGTCGGCGAAAGGTGGGGTCGGGAAGACCACCACGACCGCGGCGATCGCGACGATCCTGGCCGGCTCCGGCGCCGACGTCGTCGCGGTCGACGCCGACATCGGCATGGCGAACCTCGCGGGCGCGCTGGGCGTGACGCCCGGCGAGACGACGCTCCACGACGTGCTCGCGGGGCGGGCCGACCCGCTCGACGCGGTCCACGAGGGGCCCGAGGGGCTCCGGGTCGTCCCCGGCGCGGACGACCTCGACGCCTACGCGTCGGCCGACCCCGCCGGGCTCAGCGACGCGGTCGCCGCCTTCGAGGGCGCCGACTACGTGTTCGTCGACGCCGGCGCGGGGCTCTCGCACGATTCGAGCCTCCCGCTCGCGATCGCCGACGAGACGCTCCTCGTCTCGACCGCCGAGCGGAGCGCCCTCGGCGACACCGAGAAGACGCGACAGCTCGCCGAGCGGCTCGGCGGCGCGGTCGCCGGCGCCGCGATCACCCGCGTCGACCCCGACGCCGACCCGGGCGTCGCCGGCGCCGAGAGGCTCGACGACGTCGGCGACGTGCTCGACGCGCCGGTCCTCGGTCGGATCCCGGAGGACGACGCGGTGGTCCGGGCGGCGACCGCGAACCGACCGCTCCCGACGTTCGCGCCGGAGGCGCCCGCCACTCGGGCCTACCGGGACCTCGCTCGGGCCCTGACGGGCGCGGCCGTCGAGGGAGCCGGGATCGGCGAGTCCGACGCGACCGACGACTCGGAGCCGGAGGAAGCCGACCACGCGGAGGAAGCCGACCACGCGGAGGAAGCCGACCACGCGGACGAGTCCGCGGAGGCCGAGGAGGTCAAAGGGGAGGCCGACGACACCGACGCGGACGATACCGACGCGGACGGCACCGACGCGGACGACGACGAGATCATCGTCGCCGACGCCGAGCCGGGGGGACTGAGCGACCCGGGCGACGAGGAGGAGATCATCGTCGCCGACGAGGACCCCGTTCCGGAGGAAGGCACGGAAGCGCCGGCCGACGACGACGAGGTCGACGCCGAAGCGACCGCTGACGCCGCGGCCGCGGACCGGGCCGCGACCGGCGAGACGGAGACCGTCGGCGAGGAGCACGTCGACGGCGACGACCTCGAGGCGATGATCGAGGAGGACGCGGCGGAGGCCGAAGCGTTCGAGGACGAGACCGCGGCGGACGAAGACGAGGTCGCAGCGGACGACGGCGACGAAGCGACGCCGGAGGACACCGAGGAAGCGGCCGCAGACGACGGAGAAGGGGCCGCAGACGACGGAGAAGGGGCCGCAGACGACGGAGAAGCGACCGACGATACGGGGAGCGACGATAGGGAAGTCGACGAGCCGGAGATCGACGAGCCAGAGATCGACGAGGCGGAAGGGGCCGGTCCGGACGACGAGGCGGAGGTCGACGAGCCGGAGATCGGCGAGGCGGAGGCGACCGGTCCGGAAGACGAGCTCGCGGGGAGCGTCCCGTTCCGCGACGACGACACCGGCGGCAGGAACACCGTGCTCTCGGGGGGCACCGACGGCGACGGAGACGCGGGGGAACAGAGCGGGAAGACGGCGTCGGACGGAACCGAGGCGGACGACGAGGAGGAGAGCGGCGGCTTCTTCAGTCGCTTGTTCGGGCGATAAGTGGGCCGGAACGCGCTCGCGGTCTCAGGCCTCGGAGGGCGCTTCCGCCCGGTCGCGGATGAGCTCGCGGATCTCCTCGGGATCGGTGATACCGGCGAGCTCGTCGCAGGAGACCAGCGCGGTGCCCTCGATCGACTCGCGCTTCTCGTCCTCCTCGGTGAAGTACACCGAGCGCGTGCGGGCGACTTCGCCGATCGAAGACATGATCCGCGCGCGCTTCTCCGCCGCGGGGGTGAACGCCGAGTGACCGGTGAGGACGCGGGTCTCGGCGCGCTGATCGTCCTCCGAGACGGCCTTGAACGGCGCCCGGGCGGTCGGGTGGACCGTGAAGCCGGCGTTGGTGAGCACGTGGAGGACGTGCTCGTCGTCGGGGTCGGTCTCGGGCGCCGAGGGGGTCGGGTCGGCGTCGCGCACCTCGTCGGCGCCGTCCAGCACGTCGACCGGGCTGGAGAACGGCTCGTCGAACAGCTCTTCTAACTGGATCGCGACCTCGATGGAGGCGTTCATCCCGTCCTCGTACTTCGAGACGGTGCGCCGGGAGACGCCGAGTTCGGTCGCGAGCTGGCCGAGCGACCAGCCGCGCTCCTCGCGCTCGTCGGCGAGGAGGTCGCCGTCGAGGCTGACGTAGAGCCCGCCGGGGGCCGCGTAGATGAGCGGCGGCATCCCCTCGACGAACAGGTCGTACCCCGTGTCGGGGTTGATCACCGGGACGCCGTGCCGGAAGTAGACGACGCCGGGCTTCAGCTCCTCGTCGCGGGTCCGGACCCCGATCACCATCGGCGTCGCCCGCAGGTACTCGCCGAGCCGGCGCATCTCAGCGCCGGTCTCCGCGTCCAGGGCGTCGACGTTGCCGAGGATCTTCAGGAGGAGCAGGTCGTCGCCGCGCCGGGCCGCCACGTCGAAGCTCTTGGGCCGGACCGCACACCGATCGCTGACGAGGAAGCCCGCGTCCTCCAGCATCGCGGTGACGTTTTCTATCAGCGCAGTCCGGGACATACCCTGAAATAGGCGGCTCGCCGTATATATGCGTTGTGTCACTTGCGGCCGCTCGAAACCGCCGCCCGCTTGCGTTTTCCCCGTCTCACCCACCGGAGCCGTTAAATACCGCGTCGGCGCCGATCGGCGGCTAATCGCTCGGGAGGGGCCCGAGCGACCGGCCGAAACCGGTTTGTCCGGGAGCGGAGAAGGGCGCGTATGCCCATCGTCGCCGTCGACGACACCGACTCCCGCGAGCGCGGGATGTGCACGACGTACGTCGGCGCGCGGCTCGCCGAGCGGCTCGAAGCGGCCGGCGGGCGGGTCCGCCGCCGGCTCCTCGTCCGGCTGAACCCCGCCGTGAAACACAAGACGCGGGGGAACGCCGCCGTCGCGGTCCACGTTTCGAGAATCGACGCGGCGGCGGCGTTCGACCTCGCCGCGGAGGCGGTCCGGGAGTTCGCCGCGGCCGACGACCCCCGGACCTCGCCGGGCGTCGTCGCCGCCGACGTCGACGTCGCGGGGGACCCGTTCGCGCCGGTCGCCCCCGCCGCCGGGGCCCCGGAGGACGCCGGCGCCGCCTCGTCGACGTCGCGGATCCCGGACGACGTCGCCGACTTCGCCCGCCGCGCGCTCCGGCGCCGGCTCTCGCTCGACGAGGCGCTGTCGATCGCCGACGCGCGCGGCTACCGACACGCCGCGTTCGGGACCGGCGGTGAGACGGGGGACGAGGCGGTCGCCGGCCGCGGCCGGATCGGCGCGCTCGCGGCGGTCGGCGCCCCGGCCGCGTTCGACGACTGGACGGCGGAGCGGATCTCGTACCGCGAGCTGGACCGCTGCGGGACGCCCCGCGAGGTCGACGTCGAGAGCGTCTTCGCCGCGGCCGACGCGGGGTACCCGACCGTCTGGGACACCGTCGACCGCGAGACGGGCGCGGCGGTCTGCGTCCCCAACGCCCCCGGTCCGATCCTCCACGGCATCCGCGGCGACGACCCGGCGGCGTGCCGGGAGGTCGCCGAGGCCGTCGAGAGCGAGCCGGTCGAGCGCGCCGCGACCTTCCTCACCAATCAGGGGACCGACGCCCACCTCGCGCCCGGGCGGATCGGCGACCTCCGCGACGGCGCGGGCTACCGAGTCGCCGGCGCGGTCGCGGGCGAACCGGAGACGAAACGGGGGGGTCACGTCCACGTCGACGTCGCGGCGCCCGGGGAACGCTCCGCGGGAGGCGGCGGCCGGCTCCGCTGCGTCGCCTTCGCGCCGACCGGCCGCTTCCGCGACCGGGTGCGCGCCCTCCGACCCGGCGACCGGGTGACCCTGTGCGGCGAACACGAGCGACGGGGACGGTCGGCGGGTGAGGCGGAGGGACCGACCGCGACGCTCAAGCTGGAGAAGTTCGCCGTCCGGGACCTCGTGCGGACCGAGCCGGCGGTGCCGACCTGCCCGGACTGCGGTCGATCCATGTCCTCGGCGGGCCGGGGACAGGGGTACCGCTGCCGGGACTGCGGCACCGACGCGCCCGGAAAGGTCGCTCACGAGATCGACCGCGAGCTGGAGCCCGGCTGGTACGAGGTCCCCCCGAGCGCCCGACGGCACGTCGCGAAGCCGCTCGTGAGGGGCGGGTTCGACGCGCCGGTGCACCCGGAGCGGTGAAGTGATCGGGACGCGACGCCTCGGGCATGTCCGGGATCGTCTTCCACGGAACGGAGAACCGAGGCGGCGTCGTCGACTTCTACCGCGAGGAACTGGGCGCCGAGACGTGGCTCGAACAGCCCGACTGCACGATCCTCCGCCACGACAACCTCCTGTTCGGCTTCTGCGACCGCGACGAGACCGAGACGTGCGGGACGTTCACGTTCGTCTACCCCGACCGCGAAACGGTCGACGACGTGCGGGAGCGCCTCGCAGAGGCGAGCGACCGCCGGGACGACGCGAGCGCGCCCGGCGCGGTCGAGGAACCGAGGGAGAACGAGCGGTACGACATCTACCAGTTCTTCGCCGAGGACCCCGACGGGCGGACCGTCGAGTGTCAGGCGTTCCTCGCCGACGACGTGGGGCCGATCTGAGGCGGTGAGGGCCGGGCGGGAGGAGCGGGGCCGAACCGACCGGGTCAGTCCTCGATGGTCCGCTCCTCGCGCCACTCGGCGGCGCGGTCGAGCGCGGCCTCGCGGTCGTCGAAGCGCTCGCGCTCGTAGGCCGACTCGTCGACGGCCTGCTCCATCACGTCGAGGCGGACGACGAACCCGCCGTCGGCGCGCTCGCGGACGCGGACCGTCGCGTAGCTGTCGGAGCGCTCCCACTCGGTGATCGCCTCGTCCTCGCGTCCCAGAGACCAGCTCATACCCCAGAAGGCCGGCGCGGCGGCTAAAACGGCCCGGTTCGGGCGCGGTCGTCGCGGCGGGGCCGTCGAGGCGCGGTCGTCGAGGCGCAGTCGTCGCGGCGGGGCCGTCGAGCGGCCGTCAGTCTCGGTCGACCGTCAGTCTCGGTCGACCGGGCCGGTCGCGTACGAGCAGACCGGACAGACCGCGTATCCGAGGGTGTCGTACGGGACGGACGCGGAGGGTGCGGTCACGTCGCACTCCGGGCAGTCGAACGTCGACGCGTTCTCGATGCTCATGCTCACATATTGCACGGGCAGGCACATGGTTACGAGCCGCTTGCCTCGGCGTCAACGACACCCTACTTATATGCGACCGCCGGGCCGAGGTCGTTTATGACCGACGACACCCACGCGGACCGCCGCGAACGCGCCGCGGCGCGGCTGCGAGCGGTCGACGCCGACGGACTGGTCTGTTTCCCGAGCCGGAACCTCCAGTACCTCACCGGGTTCGAGGAGGAGCCGAGCGAGCGGCACTTCCTGCTCGCCGTGCCGACCGCGGGCGACGGCGGCGGGCACGACAGCGGGGACGGAGCCGCGCGGAGCGACGGGACCGCGCCCGCTCTCCTCGTCCCGGACCTGTACGAGACGCAGGTGCGCGAGGAGACGAGCGTCGCCGACGTCCGGACGTGGGCCGACGGCGACGATCCGGTGGCGGCCGCGCGCGACCTGCTCGCCGACCGCGGCCTCCGCGAGGGGCGCCTCCTCGTCGACGACACGATGTGGGCGACGTTCACGCAGGACCTCCGCGCGGCGGCGCCGGACGCGACATGGGGGCTCGCGAGCGAGGCGCTCGCCGACCTCCGGGTCCGCAAGGACGACGCCGAGGTGGCGGCGCTGCGCGAGGCGGCCGCCGCCGCGGACGCGACCGTGCGCGACCTCCGCGAGCTGGGCGCCGACGCGGTCGGAATGACCGAGCGCGACCTCGCCGCGTGGATCGCCGACCGGCTGGCCGCGCACGGCGGCACCGGCGTCTCGTTCGAGACGGTCGTGGGGTCGGGCCCGAACGGGGCGAAGCCGCACCACGGCCACGGCGACCGAGAGATCCGGGCCGGCGAGCCCGTCGTGCTCGACTTCGGGACGCGCGTCGGCGGCTACCCCTCCGACCAGACGCGCACGCTCGCCTTCGACGGCGACCCCCCGGCGGAGTACGAGCGCGTCCACGAGGCGGTTCGGGAGGCGCAGGCGGCCGCTGTCGACGCCGTCGCGCCGGGCGTCGCGGCCGCGTCGGTCGACCGGGCGGCGCGGGAGGTGATCGAGTCGGCGGGGTACGGCGACGCGTTCGTCCACCGGACCGGACACGGGGTGGGGCTCGACGTCCACGAGGA
Organism: Halorubrum sp. Ea1; assembly: GCF_002252965.1. NCBI lineage: Archaea > Methanobacteriati > Methanobacteriota > Halobacteria > Halobacteriales > Haloferacaceae > Halorubrum > Halorubrum sp. Ea1. Next base: position 802 of record NZ_NHPG01000023.1, on the reverse strand, counting down.
GCCGTACATCGTCGCGGGCAACGACCGGGAGCTCGAGCCGGGGATGGTGTTCTCCGTCGAGCCGGGGGTCTACCTCGACGGACGGTTCGGCTGCCGGATCGAGGACCTCGTCGTCGTCACGGCGGACGGCTGCGAGCGACTGAACGACACCGACCGCGGCTGGCGGTGACCGGTCCGTCCGGCCGCGGGGGAAGGTCCGTGTCCGCGAAGCGAAAGAGCGCGCGAGGGAGAGACGAAGCGGGCGTGGGAGAGACGAAGCGGGCGAGGAAAGGGACGCGAAGGGGGAGTGTGACAGTGAGACCCGAAAGATCGGCGCGCAGGGACCCGACGCGAGATACGGGAGTCGTGTGCTTACTCCGCAATCGGAACTTATTGCCGAATGATATAGTTGTGATACCGAATTATTTCGGGTTTGTTTGTCGGTCGTCAGACGGGCGATGGCCGACCAGATCGTGGGCCGATCTCGGTTGAGAGTCACGGAAATCGATCGAACGGGCGAATCCGAGGCCGCGCGGCGCGTGAGGGCACGATCCGATTCGCATCGAAACCATTAGTGTCGCCGGAGCGGAACCGCGGGGTATGAGCGACAACGACGAGGCCGAGGAGAGCGAGCCGGCCGTCGAGCTCGGCGAGGGACCGGACGTGGCGGGCGAGCCGATCGCCCGCGTCGCGTCACGGCTCACGTGGCCCGCGACGCGCAGCGACGTCGCGGCGTCGCCCTCCTGCCTGTCTCTTATACACATCTAAAAAAAAAAAACGACGTATCTCACTACATCATCACTGTGCCTCCTAGATGCTCCTC
>NZ_NHPG01000076.1:38721-38912 GCF_002252965.1 Halorubrum sp. Ea1 | reverse complement strand
GATCCTCGGCGCCGCCGACACGCCGATGACCACGAGCGAGCTGGCCGACGCGTGCGACATCGCGCTCTCGACGGCCTACCGGAAGGTCGAGCGACTGAGCGAGACGCCGCTCCTGGTCGAGGGAGTCCGCTTCGACCCGGAGGGAGACCACGCCGCCGAGTACAGTCGCGGCGCCACCGACGCGGCGGTCG